>NZ_JBQSWC010000017.1:0-89567 GCF_052376775.1 Halomonas sp. AOP43-A1-21
CAGTTCGTTCATGTTTTCCCCCGGGCTAGCCGCCCAAAAAGCTTTTGGCGACATCGGGGTCGGCAAGCAGCGCTGCCCCCGTATCAGTGAAGCGGTTTTGGCCCGCGGCCAGTACAAAGCCTTTATCGGCAATGGCCAGCGCCTGTTTGGCGTTCTGCTCGACCATTAAAATCCCCACCCCTGCGGCATTGATTTGCTTAACACGATCAAAAATCTCGTTCATGTAAAGCGGCGATAGCCCGGCGGTAGGCTCATCCAGCAGCAAAAGGCTTGGCTCGGCCATTAGCGCCCGGCCCATGGCCACCATTTGACGCTGGCCGCCGGAGAGCTCGCCCGCTGGCTGATGGCGCTTTTCCACCAACGGTGGGAAAAAGGCGTACACCTGCTCAAGCATGCGCTTGACGTTTTGGGGCTTGAGATAGGCACCCATTTCTAGGTTTTCTTTTACCGTAAGGCTTGGGAAGACGTTTTTTTCCTGGGGTACAAAGCCCATGCCCCGTTCCACCAGCTTGTTGGGCGGCAGGTTATGGATCGGTTGGCCGTTAAGCAGGATCTCGCCCTGATTGACATGCAGCAATCCAAACACGGCTTTTAGCATGGTGGACTTGCCGGCGCCGTTAGGGCCGACGATCACACCCACTTCATTGGCGTTAAGCGTCATGTTCACCCCGTTAAGAATGTTCATGCTGCCATAACCGCCGTGCACGTCGCGTGCTTCGAGCAGGGGCGTTGTTGATGTAGCTAATGGCATAAAAAAGTGTCTCGCAGTGCCGCTTTTAAACGGCGTATTGTCGTAGTTTTTGTGCAAGGCGCCGCTTAGGCGGCATCGGTGCCAAAGTAGGCTTCGATTACCTCGGGGTTATTTTGAATATCCTCAATATGGCCTTCTACCATCACACTGCCCTGGGCCAACACAATGACGGGGTCGCATAGCCGCGCGATCATTTCCATATCGTGTTCGATAACCAGAAAGGTGTAGCCCATTTCCCGATTCAAACGCTCGATATTGCCAATCAAGTCGCCCAGCAGGGTGCGGTTAACACCTGCGGCAATTTCATCCAGAAGAACCACTTTGGCTTCGGTCATCATGGTGCGGCCAAGCTCTAAAAGCTTTTTCTGGCCGCCGGAAAGATTGCCGGCAAGCTCATTGCGCACATGGTGAAGACCGACGAATTCGATCACCTCAAGGGCGCGCTTTCGCACCTCGGCTTCCTGTTCACGGACCTGGCCTGGCTTGAGCCACGTGTTGAAAAGACTTTCGCCCGCCTGGCGGGGTGGCACCATCATCAGATTTTCCAGCGCGCTCATCTGGCTGAATTCATGCGCGATCTGGAAGGTGCGCAAAAGCCCTTTGTGGAATCGTTGATCGGCACTCAGCGGCGTAATATCTTCACCGTCGAGCAGAACGCGACCACTATCCGGCATCAGTGCGCCGGCAATGAGGTTAAAAAGTGTGGATTTTCCCGCACCGTTGGGGCCAATCATGCCGGTGATTGAGCCTTTTTCGACGCTAATCGAGCAGTCGTTGATAACGTGCAGGCCACCAAAGGCTTTATTGACGTGTTGAACTTCAATAAGGGGTGTCATCGCATCCTCGCGCTAAAGGCAGCTGATACTGCCAAGGCTTATCTGTTGTTATGTGAGTGGGCGACGCTTGGCTTTCCATCGCTGGTTTGCGGCAAACAGGCCGACGAACAGCAGTGCGCCGACCGCCGGGAGCAGGTAGCCATCCATAAAGGGAAGGCTGCGCAATAGCACATACGCTACCGCCGCCGGGCTAATAAAGCGCACCAGAAACCGCCACATGGCGAACCACATCGCGGTGGTGTCGAGTTCCTTTTTAACTTCCGTTTGGGTGAGCGCCCAGCCAGCAAAGAGAGCAATCATAAGCCCACTCAAGGGCATAAGGACATTGGTCAAAAGCTCAATAAGCTCAAACGCGCTGCGTCCCCAGATTGCGTGGAAGAACGTGCCTTCCGCCCAGATATTAAAGCTCACCACGGTTAGCAGACCCACGGCCCAGGCTGCTATCACTATGACGGCTACGGCCTGTGGCCGGGTCATATCAAAGCGCTCAACAAGATAAGCGGCCACCGGCTCAATCAGCGATATCGACGAGCTGATCGCAGCGCCTAAAACCAGAATAAAAAACACCCCGCCTACCAGTGCGCCCATAGGCATCTCGGCAAAAGCCAACGGCAGCGTGACAAACATCAACCCCGGCCCTTGAGCGATATCCAGGCCTGCGCCAAACACGAGAGCAAAGATCGCAAGCCCGGCCACCATGGCCACTAGGGTGTCGATAATCGCAATGGCAATCGCCGTGCGGGTGAGTGATACCTCGCTGGTCATATACGCGCCGTAAGCCATGATGGCGCCCATACCCAGGCTAAGCGTAAAAAACGATTGGCCCATGGCCTGCAGCCAGCCTTCGATACTTAAGCTGGCAAGATTGAAGGTAAGCAAAAAATCTGCGGCTGCCGCAATATCACCGTGAATCACGCTATAAGCCAGCACGATCAATAAAATAATAAACAGAGCAGGCATCATAATGCGCAGCGCCGACTCAATGCCGGTGTGAATACCCAGGGCTACAATTAGCCCTGAGCCTGCGATAAATAGCGTGTGATAGACCGTCATCAAGCCCGGCGAACTTAACAGCAGTGCAAAGCCGTCGCTGATGGTTTGCGCATCGGCGCCCACCAGTGAGCCGGTCAACATTAGCCAGGTGTAATGAATCGCCCAGCCAGCAATCACCGAATAGAAGCTTAGGATTAAAAAGGCGGCTAGAGCGCCTAGCCAGCCAATCGATTCCCAGGTGCGCGATGTATGGTGAGTCTTGGTCAAATGCCGCATGCCCATAATCGGGCTCTGACGGCTGGTGCGGCCCAACATGATTTCGGCAATTAAAATCGGAATGCCTACCGCAAAGATGGTCAGCGCATAGACCAGGATAAATGCCCCGCCGCCGTATTCACCCACCAAGTAGGGAAAGCGCCAAAGATTGCCCAAACCCACCGCAGAGCCTACCGCTGCTAGTAAAAAAGTGCCCTTATGTGTCCATACGTTGTGACCGCTCATGTAAGAGTGTCCCTATGCGGGTGACTGGACGGGGGTAAATATCCAAACACCTGTATGAATTGTAGGCTGCCAGTAGGCCGTGGCCGCGCCGAGATTAATACTACTTTGCGATAGAACGCGTCGGCTTTCCAGTATGCTAGCGTTTAGGCTGCGTTTATCGAAGCACTTGGCGGCGCTATGAAAACCAAGTGAAGGGCAGGGCTAAGACAAAATGAGCGGGATAACACACAAGAGAATCCAAAAGCGCATGGCTCACTCACAATAAAGCCCGCACGAGGCGGGCTTTAGGGGCTTGCTTAAGAGCTGTCTTTAAGAACTGTCTTTAAGAACTAGCTTCAAGAACTAGCTTCAAGAACTGGCTTTAGACTTTAAGAGCCAGTCTCAAAAGCTTACTTCTTGCCAGCGCGCTTGCGCTCGTTCTCGGTCAAATGCTTCTTACGCAGGCGGATATGGCTCGGCGTCACTTCAACCAGCTCATCGGAATCCAGGAATTCGATCGCCTGTTCCAGGGTGAACTTGATGGGTGGCGTCAGAACGATGTTTTCATCGTTACCGGTTGAGCGCATGTTATCGAGTTTTTTACCCTTGGTCGGGTTAACTACCATGTCGTTGGCACGGTTGTTAATACCGATCAGCATGCCTTCGTAGACTTCGGTGGCGTGATCGATGATCAGCTTGCCGCGCTCCTGCAGAGCGTACAGGGCATAGGCCAGGGCCTTGCCGCCAACCATGGAGACCAGTACGCCGTTACGACGCTCGATAGACGCATCGGGTTTCAGCGGGCCGTAGTGATCAAAGCGGCTGGTCAGGATACCGGTGCCGGACGTCAGGGTCAGGAACTGACCACGGAAGCCGATCAAGCCACGCGCAGGAATAATGAAGTCCAGACGAACACGGCCTTTACCATCCGGGTTCATGTTAGAAAGCTCACCCTTACGATAGCCAAGCTCTTCCATGATCGAGCCCTGATGCTGCTCTTCACAGTCGATGATGACTTCTTCGTAGGGCTCCTGCTTCTCACCGTCAATCTCTTTGATGATAACTTCGGGGCGACCAACGGCCAGCTCAAAGCCTTCACGACGCATGGTTTCAATCAGTACCGACAGGTGAAGCTCGCCACGCCCAGAAACCTTGAATTTCTCCGGCGTTTCGCCTTCTTCAACGCGCAGTGCAACGTTGTGGATCAGCTCTTGCTCCAGACGGTCCTTGATGTTCCGACTGGTAACGTACTTGCCGTCTTTACCGGCGAACGGTGAGTCATTGACCTGGAACGTCATCGAAACGGTCGGTTCGTCAACGGACAGCGGCGGCAGTGCCTCAACCGTATTGACGTCGCACAGCGTGTCGGAGATCGCCAGTTTATCGATGCCAGTAACGCAAACGATGTCGCCTGCAGTGGCTTCGTTGGTCTGTACGCGCTCCAGGCCCATGTGAGTCATGACCTGGCCGATCTTGCCCTTGCGCGTCTCACCTTCTTTAGTGATAACGCTGATCTGCTGGCCCGGCTTAACGCTACCGCGTTTGATACGGCCAAGACCGATAACACCTACGTAGCTGTTGTAGTCCAGTGCGGAAATCTGCATCTGGAAAGGACCATCGATTTCGACTTTCGGCGGCTCAACGATATCAACGATGGCCTGGAACATCGGGTCCATGTTGTCGGCAAGCTCTTCAGGGTCCATGCCGGCAATGCCGTTGAGCGCTGAGCAGTAGATGATCGGGAAATCAAGCTGCTCGTCGGTGGCGCCCAGGTTGTCAAACAGATCAAAAATCTGGTCGATAACCCAGTCAGGACGTGCGCCGGGGCGGTCGATCTTGTTAACGACGACGATCGGCTTAAGGCCCTGGGAGAAGGCTTTCTGGGTAACAAAGCGGGTTTGCGGCATCGGGCCGTCAACCGCATCGACCAGCAGCAGAACCGAATCGACCATGGACATTACGCGCTCAACTTCACCACCGAAGTCAGCGTGCCCAGGGGTGTCAACGATATTGATGTGGTAGCCCGTACCATTGCCATCTTGCCACTGAATGGCCGTGTTTTTGGCCAGGATAGTAATACCGCGCTCTTTCTCCTGGTCATTAGAGTCCATAATCCGCTCTTGGCCTTCGGCCTTGCGGTCTAGTGTGCCTGATTGACTTAACAGCTTGTCTACCAAGGTAGTTTTGCCGTGGTCAACGTGGGCGATGATGGCAATGTTACGAAGATTCTCGATCACGACGCGATCCTGCTGGGAAAATAGGGCGGCATTATAGGGTCTCGGTGTGGTCGACTACCAGCCTTGTCTCAAATAAAGCGTTAAGTCAATAACCCAAACGCGGCAGTTTTCGCCTCTGCGATGCATCCGTTAAGATAGGCGTTTTCCCAGTTGGGGCAGGCACATGACCATCGGTAACCTGATGCGTTTGTTGAGCGATGGCAACGTTCACTCTGGTGAGCAATTAGGTGAAGCGCTAGGCGTTTCACGGGCTGCCGTGTGGAAACAGCTGAAAAAATTGGATGCACTTGGCGTGGACGTAGTGGCAGTGAAGGGCAAGGGCTACCGCTTGGCCACTCGGCTGGAGCCGCTGGAGGGCGCCAAAATCGTCGAGCGGCTGCCCGCTCAGGCGCGCCATTTGCTGACGCGGCTGTTTGTTGAGGACCAGCTACCCTCAAGCAATGAGTATCTGCGGCAGCGGTTTAATCAGGGCGCGGGTCACGGTGAAGTGTGCTTGGTTGAGTTGCAAACCGCCGGGCGCGGACGGCGAGGGCGAGTATGGACAACGCCCTGGGGACAAAGCCTGATGCTCTCGCTGGGGTGGCGCTTCGACGCAGGCGTGGCGTCTCTGGAAGGGCTAAGTCTCGCGGTCGGTGTGGTGGTATCCCAAGTGCTTGAGCAGCTGGGCAGTGCGCCAAAGCTTAAGTGGCCCAACGATATTTTGCTGGCTGAAAAAGGTGATGAGCTGGGTAAGCTGGCGGGCATTTTGATCGAAGTGACCGGTGATGCCGCAGGCCCTTGCGAAGTGGTCATTGGCATGGGAATGAACCTCTCGCTTTCTGAATCCCAGCGCGCAGCCATTGACCAGCCGGTAGCTGCACTGTTTGATATGCACGCGGGGCTCTCGCGCAACCAGCTAGCTTCGGACGTCGTCGCGGGGCTTTTAAGCATGCTGGCAGACTTCGAGCAGATTGGTTTTGGCGCCTGGCGTGATGAGTGGAACAAGCGGCACGCCTATGCGGGAATGCCGGTACGTATTATTCAAGGGGAGCGCGCAAGCGATGCGATCGCAGGCGACGTAGATGAGAGCGGTAACTTATGGGTTACTGAAAATGGTCACTCGCGGCGCTTGGCAGGCGGTGAGATCAGCGTACGCAGGCGCTTATGATTCTGGATTTGGATATCGGTAACACCTTGTCGAAATGGCGACTCAAGGATGCCGAAAGTAGTGAAATACGCTCGCGGGGGGCAGTGTGGACCCGCGAGGAGTGGCGTCCTGGGGCGGATATTCCTGATCTCGATGTTGTCGAGGCAGTGCGTATATCAAGCGTTGCCCGCGCTGGGGTGCTCGATGAAACGGTCACCTTGCTGCGCCGTCAGGTGCGCCACGTGTTTGTGGCCCGCTCGCTACCGGAAGCACTGGGCGTGGTTAACGGGTACGACGAGCCCGGTCGTCTAGGGGTGGATCGTTGGATGGGCGCGTTGGCCGGGTACCAATTAGCCGGTGGCTGCTGTGCGGTAGATTGCGGCAGTGCAATCACTATCGATTTCGTATTGCCCGGTGGTATACATTTGGGGGGCTTTATTATCCCTGGGCTGCGCCTGATGAAAGAAAGCTTGAAGTTGGGCACGCGCAACGTAGCCATTGACCCGGAAAGCGAGGCAGATGCTTTGCTGGAGCCTGGGCGGCGAACGGTGGACGCAGTCAATCACGGTATTTATATGGCAGCCGTCAGCGCCATCAACCGTATTTACAGCGAAGTGTGCGACCAGCAGGGCATCTCGCTGCCCATGCTGCTTACCGGGGGGGACGCTCGAGTGGTGTCGCGAGGCGTGCAGGTGCCACACGCTGTGTGGCCCGATATGGTGTATGGCGGGCTTGAAGCCTGTTACCCGCTAACGTTTGCCGAGCGCGCAGGCAAAATGTCTGGGGCGCCGAAAGTCCCCGAGCCGGTATCATTAGAAAAAATTCGCGCGGGACTTGCATTCTCAATGCTGCTTTGACAGAATGCAGCGCGTTCCAAGGCAGCAAACAGATGCGCAAGCATCGCAAGCTACGATAAATTAAGTAATATCTAGCTTGACAGTGTTTTGGAGGCTGGCATAATGTGCCGCCAAAGCTGGAGAGATTCCCGAGTGGCCAAAGGGAGCAGACTGTAAATCTGCCGCGTAAGCTTCGAAGGTTCGAATCCTTCTCTCTCCACCAGATTTAAACAGCGGCGACTTTGGTCGGTGTTGTGGGATGAAAGCCGGTAGTGGGCATTGTCTATCGTTCGGCGTGCGGCGGCTTGTAATCCTGGCAGCAGTTACGCGGGCGTAGTTCAACGGTAGAACCTCAGCCTTCCAAGCTGATGGTGCGGGTTCGATTCCCGCCGCCCGCTCCAGTTGATGTGTTTTGGCTCATGTAGCTCAGGGGTAGAGCACACCCTTGGTAAGGGTGAGGTCGACGGTTCAATTCCGTCCATGAGCTCCATATTGCGAGAAAGGCGAGCGAAGCTCGCTTTTTTTGTCTCTGCATATATGTCTTCGGGCTTGATGTGGAGGAAAGGGTTGTCAGGTGGGTTTATTTCCGCTACCATGGCGCCCGCTGTTGTGTAGGTGGTAGTGAGTGCCTATGCGCAGGATGATACAGGCCAGTGGCTCAATTGGCAGAGCAGCGGTCTCCAAAACCGCAGGTTGGGGGTTCGAGTCCCTCCTGGCCTGCCAACCTTCCCCAGGTTGGCATGTGATTTTCCAGAATTCCTTTATTGTAGCCGCACCCTAAGGAGTCTCGTTTTATGAAGCCTGGTTCTGTAAAGCACGGTACCGAGGTGCAACAGGCGCGCCATGACGGGCTCAAGTGGGCGGCGGTTATAGCGCTGCTTGTCGTTGCTGTCGTTGGTAATACCTATTTCGCCGATACTGGTCTGCTCTACCGCGTGTTGGGTGTAGTGGTTTTATGTGCGCTTGCTGGCTTGATCGCACTTACCACCGCCAAAGGTCGCGACCTGACAGAGCTTGCCGTTAGCGCCAAGAAAGAGATTCAGCGCGTTGTATGGCCGACCCGCCCCGAAACAATTCAAACCACCGCGATTGTCTTGGTGGCGGTTGTTGTGGTGGGTTTGATGCTGTGGTTGATCGATACTCTTCTTGGCTGGGCAATGTCCGGCGTCATTGGTTAGGAGTTTTCATGTCCAAACGTTGGTACGTCGTCCACGCCTATTCCGGTTTTGAAAAGCATGTTATGCGCTCGCTGATCGAGCGTGTGAAAATGCACGGTATGGAAGATCGTTTTGGCGAGATTCTGGTGCCGACGGAAGAAGTCGTTGAGATGCGCGACGGTAAGCGCCGCAAGAGTGAGCGTAAATTCTATCCCGGCTATGTACTGGTCGAGATGGAAATGGTCGACGAAACATGGCACCTCGTTAATGAAACCCCGCGTGTAATGGGCTTCATTGGCGGAACGAAAGAAAAACCGGCTGCGATCACGACCCGTGAAGCGGACGCTATTTTGCGCCGCGTTAAAGACGGAACCGACAAGCCGCGGCCCAAAACAATGTTTGAGCCGGGTCAGTCGGTGCGTGTTATCGATGGTCCGTTCGCTGACTTCAACGGTGTGGTTGAGGAAGTCAACTACGATAAGAGCCGTTTGCAGGTCAGTGTATTGATTTTTGGGCGTGCCACGCCTGTCGAGCTAGAGTTTTCTCAGGTTGAAAAAGAGTAAGCTCGCACGTTAAGAGTAGGGCGCTAATAGCGCCATATATTCGTAAGAGGCAGCCTGTGGCTGTCTCGTTAGTCCCGGGGAGCCGCAAGGCGCTATTACCCAATTGGAGTATTTACCATGGCCAAGAAAGTCCAGGCTTATATCAAACTGCAGGTAGCTGCAGGTAAAGCCAATCCAAGTCCGCCCGTAGGCCCCGCGCTGGGTCAGCACGGCGTGAACATCATGGAATTCTGTAAGGCGTTTAACGCCGCGACTCAAGAAATTGAGCCGGGCCTGCCGACGCCTGTCGTGATCACTGTCTACTCTGACCGTAGCTTCACGTTCGTTACCAAAACGCCGCCTGCTGCCGTGCTGCTGAAAAAAGCCGCTGGTATCAAGTCGGGTTCTGGCGAGCCGAACAAGAAGAAGGTCGGCACCGTGACTCGCGAGCAGCTTGAAGAGATCGCCAAGACTAAAGAGCCGGATCTGACGGCTTCTGATCTCGATGCCGCCGTACGTACTATCGCAGGCAGCGCTCGTAGCATGGGCCTTAACGTGGAGGGTCTCTGATCATGGCTAAACTGTCTAAGCGCGCGAAGGTAATTCGCGAGAAAGTAGATGCCAACAAGGCTTACTCTCTGGAAGAAGCGGTTGCACTGCTTGCTGAGCTGTCTACCGTTAAGTTCAACGAGTCTGTTGACGTTGCGATCAACCTGGGTGTTGATCCGCGTAAATCTGACCAGGTTGTACGTGGCGCTACCGTTATGCCTAACGGCACCGGTAAAGACGTACGCGTAGCGGTCTTTACTCAAGGTGCTAACGCCGATGCTGCTAAAGAAGCAGGCGCTGACATTGTGGGTATGGAAGATCTGGCTGAGCAAGTGAAGAAGGGCGTAATGGACTTTGACGTCGTTATCGCTTCTCCGGATGCTATGCGCGTTGTCGGTCAGCTGGGCCAGATTCTGGGTCCGCGTGGCCTGATGCCCAACCCGAAAGTCGGCACCGTAACGCCTGACGTTGCGACTGCTGTCAAGAACGCCAAAGCTGGTCAGGTACGCTTCCGTACTGACAAAAACGGCATTATCCACACTACGCTGGGTAAAGTGACGTTTGATGCGGCTTCTGTTCAAGGCAACCTTGAAGCACTGGTTGCTGACCTTAAGAGGCTCAAGCCGAGCTCCTCTAAAGGTATTTACTTTAAGAAAGTCACCCTGTCCACTACCATGGGCCCAGGTCTGACTATCGACCACTCTGCGCTGGTATAAGCAGGTCGTCGACAGGTTTTAAGTAAGAACCGAGCAAGAACTTTGCGGTCCTCTGGTTAGGTAAACCTGCCGGAGCACCGTCAAAGACCGCAGGTGCCGCGCTGGATGTCTCATCTCAACGCGGCTTAATTGCCTAAAGCGCCTGCGCAGATGGTGTGGCCGCCAGTTGGTTGTAGCTTTTTAGCGACTTCGCTTTCTGGTGAGCACCATCCCCTAAGGCTTCCAGCGCTGGTTATATCAGGCCTGGAAGAGATGGTAACCTCCGAAGCCTTGAAAAGGTTTCGGCACGAAGGAGTGATCACTGTGCCACTAGCACTTGAAGGCAAGAAAGCGATTGTTGCCGAGGTCAGTGAAGCGGCCAAGGGCGCACTCTCCGTCGTAGTTGCCGATTCTCGCGGTGTAACGGTCGGTAAAATGACCGATCTGCGTAAGCAGGCACGTGAGAATGGTGTAGAGCTGCGCGTTGTTCGCAACACGCTGGCTCGCCGCGCCCTCGAGGGCACTCAGTGGGAGTGTCTGAACGAGAGCTTTGTTGGTCCGACTCTGTTGGCTTTCTCTACTGATCATCCGGGCGCTGCCGCTCGCTTGTTCAAAGATTTTGCTAAAACTGAGCAGAACTTCGAAGTGAAGGCGTTGGCCTACGAAGGCGAACTGATCCCGGCTGCTGACATCGACCGTCTGGCAACCCTGCCGACTTACAACGAAGCAATTGCCAAGTTGATGTCGGTAATGAAAGAAGCCTCCGCTGGCAAGCTGGTTCGTACCCTGGCCGCCCTGCGCGATCAGAAGCAAGAAGAAGCTGCGTAAGCAGACCTTTTTGCAGGCGGCGTGAACGCTATGCCGATTGCGTTGCCTGAACCGAGCAATGAATCCTGAGTCCTCGGCCGACCGAGACTCCCGCAAAGTTAGGAATGAAAAATGGCACTGTCTAAAGACGATATCATCAATGCTGTAGCCGACATGTCCGTAATGGAAGTTGTTGAGCTGATCGAAGCAATGGAAGAGAAGTTCGGCGTATCAGCTGCTGCAGCTGTTATGGCTGGCCCGGCTGCTGGCGGCGAAGCTGCTGCAGAAGAGCAAACCGAGTTTGACCTGGTTCTGACCGCTGCTGGTGACAAGAAAGTTAACGTCATCAAAGCCGTTCGTGAAATCACTGGTCTTGGCCTGAAAGAAGCTAAAGGCGCTGTTGACGGCGCTCCGGCAACTATCAAAGAAGCCATGTCCAAAGACGACGCAGAAGCAGCAAAAGCGAAGTTGGAAGAAGCGGGCGCAAGCGTCGAGCTCAAGTAATTCTTGTGCTGACGGCTTTACGCGCTGCGTAAGCTTCCACGGCTGGCGGCGGGTTTTCCCGCTGCCGGCCTTTTTCTGTTGCAACTTATAGGTTGTTACAGAAACACAGTAATACCGTTGTTGTAATACTGTTATCGATCAAGATTTTCGACGGCGAGCTACCGATTTAGGAGCTTGCTGTCTGCGTCTGACACGCCCGCGCAGGGCAGCGATGACCACGCATCGGTCACCCATGGTGAACAAGCTGGGGAATACAGATGGCTTACTCATATACTGAGAAAAAACGCATCCGCAAGGATTTCGGCAAACTGCCCCAAGTGATGGATGTGCCTTACTTGCTGGCCATCCAGCTTGATTCCTATTACGACTTTCTCCAGCAAGATCGTTCGCCTGACGAGCGTCACGAAGTTGGCCTGCATGCGGCGTTCAAGTCCGTGTTTCCGATCGAGAGTTTCTCGGGTAACGCAGCACTTGAGTACGTTAGCTACCGTTTTGGCACGCCGGCGTTCGATGTTAAGGAGTGTCAGCTGCGCGGCGTGACGTATTCCGCCCCGCTGCGCGTCAAGGTTCGCTTGATCATTTATGATCGCGATTCCTCGAACAAGGCAATCAAGGATATTAAAGAGCAAGAAGTCTACATGGGGGAAATCCCCCTGATGACTGAGAACGGTACCTTTGTGATCAACGGTACTGAGCGGGTTATCGTTTCCCAGCTCCACCGCTCGCCCGGTGTGTTCTTCGATCACGACAAAGGTAAGAGCCACTCCTCAGGCAAGTTGCTCTACTCTGCCCGCGTAATTCCTTACCGTGGCTCTTGGTTGGACTTTGAGTTCGACCCGAAAGACAACGTGTTCGTGCGTATTGACCGTCGCCGTAAACTGCCGGCTTCGGTACTAATGCGTGCGCTCGGCATGAGCACTGAAGAAATTCTTAGTGAATTCTTCGAAACTAGCGTATTCCACATTGAGAAATCCGGTTTCTCTGTGGAGCTGGTGCCGTCGCGCCTGCGCGGTGAAACCGCCACCTTTGACATTAAAGATGGCAGCGGCGAGCTGATTGTTGAAGAAGGTCGTCGGATCACTCAGAAGCACATTCGTCAGCTTGAAAAAGCCGGCCTTGAGCGTCTGGACGTGCCGATGGAGTACCTGTTCGGCAAAACGCTGGCCCACGATCAAGTGGATACCAAGACCGGCGAGCTGATCTGCCCGTGTAATACTGAAATTACCCCTGAAGTGCTTGAGCGTATGGCTCAGGGCGGTATCACGCGCATTGAAACGCTTTACACCAACGACCTGGATTGCGGCTCGTTCATTTCCGACACCCTGAAGTTGGATACGACCGGATCGGCGTTGGAAGCGCTGGTTGAAATTTACCGCATGATGCGTCCCGGCGAGCCGCCCACTAAAGAGTCGGCTGAAACGCTGTTCCACAACCTGTTCTTTACTGAAGATCGCTACGATCTTTCAGGTGTGGGCCGCATGAAGTTTAACCGTCGTCTGCGTCGCGAAGCCGACACGGGTTCCGGCGTGCTGGACCGCAAAGACATTCTCGACGTACTGCGCGAGCTGATCAATATTCGTAACGGCTTCGGTGACGTCGACGATATCGATCACCTGGGTAACCGTCGTATTCGCTGCGTAGGCGAAATGGCCGAAAACCAATTCCGTGTAGGTCTGGTGCGTGTTGAGCGTGCGGTCAAAGAGCGTCTTTCCATGGCGGAAAGCGAAGGCCTAATGCCGCAGGATCTGATCAACGCCAAACCGGTTGCAGCGGCGGTGAAAGAGTTCTTCGGTTCAAGCCAGCTGTCCCAGTTTATGGACCAGAACAACCCGCTTTCGGAAGTTACCCACAAGCGTCGCGTGTCTGCACTCGGCCCGGGTGGTTTGACCCGTGAGCGCGCTGGCTTTGAGGTGCGCGACGTACACGCCACGCACTACGGTCGTCTGTGCCCCATCGAGACACCTGAAGGCCCGAACATCGGTCTGATCAACTCGCTGGCCACTTACAGCCACACCAACAGCTACGGCTTCCTTGAAACGCCGTACCGTAAGGTTAATGCCGGTCAGGTAACTGACGATATCGTTCACCTGTCAGCGATCGAAGAGGGCGACTTTGTTATCGCCCAGGCATCTGCTGCTGTGGATGAGTCCAACAAGCTTTCTGACGACCTGGTTCAGGTACGTCACCGTGGTGAAACCACCTTCATGCGTCCTGAGCAAGTGACGCTGATGGACGTTTCTCCGCGTCAGGTTGTATCGGTGGCGGCTGCCCTGATTCCGTTCCTGGAGCACGATGATGCTAACCGCGCCTTGATGGGTGCGAACATGCAGCGTCAGGCCGTTCCTACTCTGCGTGCTGACAAGCCGCTTGTGGGAACCGGCATGGAGCGTTTCGTGGCACGTGACTCCGGCGTATGTGCCGTGGCGCGTCGTGGCGGTGTTATCGACTCGGTAGATGCACGTCGTGTGGTGGTACGGGTTAGCGAAGATGAGATCATCGGCGGTGAAGCCGGCGTTGATATCTACAACCTGACCAAGTACACCCGTTCGAACCAGAACACCTGTATGAACCAGCGCCCCATCGTGCGTCCTGGTGACAGCGTTGCGCGCGGCGATATTCTCGCCGACGGCCCGTCTGTCGATATGGGTGATCTGGCACTCGGTCAGAACATGCGTATCGCGTTCATGCCCTGGAACGGCTACAACTTCGAGGACTCCATCCTGCTATCTGAGCGGGTGGTTCAAGAAGACCGTTTCACCACGATCCATATTCAGGAACTGACCTGTGTGTCTCGCGACACCAAGCTGGGGCCGGAAGAGATCACCTCTGATATTCCCAATGTCGGTGAATCCGCACTGGGCAAATTGGACGAGGCGGGCGTTGTTTACATCGGTGCTGAAGTTGGCCCGGGCGACATTCTGGTCGGTAAGGTAACGCCGAAGGGCGAAACCCAGCTGACGCCAGAAGAGAAGCTGCTGCGTGCGATCTTCGGTGAGAAGGCGTCTGATGTTAAAGATACCTCCCTGCGTGCTCCTACGGGCATGAAAGGTACGGTTATCGACGTTCAGGTGTTCACTCGCGACGGCGTGGAAAAAGATTCACGTGCGCTCTCCATCGAGCAAATGCAGCTGGATGAAGTGCGTAAGGACCTGCAGGAAACCTACCGTATTGCTGAAGATGCAACGTTTGAGCGTCTGCAGCGTACGCTGGATGGCCAAGCCGTTAACGGCGGCCCGAACCTCAAGAAAGGCGACGTGCTGGACGAGGCTTACCTCGACGAGCTGCCGCGTCAGCAGTGGTTCAAACTGCGCATGCAGGATGAGTCCTACAATGAGCTTCTGGCCCAGGCCGACGAGCAGCTGGAAAACCGTCGTAAAGAGATGGATGAGCGTTTCGAAGATAAGAAACGCAAGTTGACCCAGGGCGATGATCTGGCGCCTGGCGTTCTCAAAATCGTCAAGGTTTACATGGCGGTCAAGCGTCGCATCCAGCCAGGCGACAAGATGGCCGGTCGTCACGGTAACAAAGGTGTTATCTCCGCGATCATGCCGATCGAAGACATGCCATTCGACGAGAAGGGCGAACCGGTCGACGTGGTACTTAACCCGCTGGGTGTACCGTCACGTATGAACGTGGGTCAGATTCTGGAAACCCACCTGGGTATGGCGGCACGTGGGCTGGGTGTCAAGATTGACGCTATGCTCCGCGATGCGCGTGGCCAGCAGGTTGCCGAGATTCGTGACTTCCTGGGGCAGGTGTACAACACGCCGGGTGCTCGCGCTGAAGATCTGGACTCGCTCAGTGATGAAGAAGTCATTGCGCTGGCCAAGAACCTTAAAGGCGGTGTGCCCATGGCCACGCCGGTATTTGATGGTGCCAAAGAGCACGAAATCAAACACCTGCTGAAGCTTGCGGACATCCCTGAGTCAGGTCAGATGAAACTGCACGATGGCCGTACCGGTGATGCGTTTGATCGCCCGGTAACCGTCGGCTACATGTACATGCTGAAACTGAACCACCTGGTAGACGACAAGATGCACGCTCGTTCTACCGGCTCTTACTCGCTGGTTACCCAGCAGCCCTTGGGTGGTAAAGCACAGTTCGGTGGTCAGCGCTTTGGTGAGATGGAAGTGTGGGCGCTGGAAGCCTATGGCGCGGCCTACACCCTGCAAGAGATGCTCACCGTCAAATCGGACGACGTCGAAGGCCGCACCAAGATGTACAAAAACATCGTGGATGGCGACCACACCATGCAGGCAGGCATGCCGGAATCCTTCAATGTACTCGTGAAGGAAATCCGCTCGCTGGGCATCGATATCGAGTTAGAGAGCTAGGAGCCGTGCTATGAAAGATTTGGTGAAAGTACTCAAATCGCAATCTCAGTCCGAAGAGTTTGACGCGATCAAGATTACTCTGGCGTCGCCGGACATGATTCGCTCCTGGTCGTTTGGCGAGGTGAAGAAGCCTGAGACCATCAACTACCGTACCTTTAAACCGGAGCGGGACGGTCTGTTCTGCGCCAAGATTTTTGGCCCGGTAAAGGATTACGAGTGCTTGTGCGGTAAGTACAAGCGCATGAAGCACCGCGGCATCATTTGTGAAAAGTGTGGCGTTGAAGTCACCAAGGCTGCCGTGCGCCGTGAGCGCATGGGTCACATTGAGCTGGCATCCCCAGTTGCCCACATCTGGTTTCTGAAATCATTGCCGTCGCGTATCGGTATGTTCCTCGATATGACGCTGCGTGATATCGAGCGCGTGCTGTACTTTGAGAGCTTCGTGGTTATCGATCCAGGCATGACCACGCTTGAGCGTGGTCAGCTCTTAAACGATGAGCAGTACTTTGAAGCTCTTGAAGAGTTCGGCGATGACTTTGATGCCCGCATGGGCGCCGAAGCGGTGCAGGAACTGCTCAAAGATATCGATCTTGAAGAAGAGATTAATACCCTGCGTGAAGAAATTCCGCAGACCAACTCTGAAACCAAGATCAAGAAGCTTTCGAAGCGCTTAAAGCTGCTTGAAGCGTTTTACCACTCCGGCAATGCGCCGGCGTGGATGGTCATGGAAGTGCTGCCTGTCCTGCCGCCGGATTTACGTCCGCTGGTACCTCTAGACGGCGGCCGCTTCGCGACCTCCGATCTTAACGACCTTTACCGTCGTGTGATCAACCGTAACAACCGCCTGAAGCGTCTGCTCGACCTTAATGCGCCGGATATCATCGTGCGCAACGAGAAGCGTATGCTTCAGGAAGCGGTCGATGCACTGCTTGACAACGGTCGTCGTGGCCGCGCGATCACGGGCTCCAACAAGCGTCCGCTGAAATCGCTCGCCGACATGATCAAAGGTAAGCAGGGTCGTTTCCGTCAGAACTTGTTGGGTAAGCGCGTCGATTACTCGGGCCGTTCAGTAATTACCGTGGGTCCGACCCTGCGCCTGCACCAGTGTGGTCTGCCGAAGAAAATGGCGCTGGAGCTGTTCAAGCCGTTTATCTACTCCAAGCTTCAGTCGCTGGGCTTCGCCTCAACGATTAAAGCCGCGAAGAAAATGGTTGAGCGCGAGCTTCCGGAAGTGTGGGACATCCTTGCTGATGTTATCCGCGAGCACCCGGTACTGCTTAACCGTGCACCGACGCTTCACCGTCTGGGTATCCAGGCGTTTGAGCCGCTGCTGATCGAAGGTAAAGCGATCCAGCTGCACCCGCTGGTGTGTGCGGCCTACAACGCCGACTTCGACGGTGACCAGATGGCGGTACACGTACCGCTGACCCTGGAAGCCCAGCTTGAAGCCCGTGCGCTGATGATGGCGACCAACAACGTGCTGTCGCCCGCTAACGGCGAGCCGATCATCGTACCGTCGCAGGACGTTGTTCTGGGTCTTTACTACATGACCCGCGAAAAGATCAACGCCAAAGGCGAAGGCATGGTGTTCTCCGACCTCAATGAGGTTGAGCGCGCCTTCGGAACTCAGTCTGTATCGCTTCATGCCCGCATTACCGTGCGTCTGGACGAAGTGGATATCGAAGAAGAGACCGGTGCCAAGTCTTACCATCGTCGCCTGTATAAAACGACGGTGGGTCGCGCCATGCTGTTCCGCATTCTGCCGGAAGGCGTGCCGTTCCCGCTGATCGACCAGCCGATGAAGAAAAAGGCTATTTCCGGCCTGATCAACGAGGTGTATCGCCGCTCAGGCCTCAAGCCGACGGTTATCTTCGCTGACCAGCTGATGTATACCGGTTTCCGCCTGGCAACCTGGTCGGGCGCCTCCATCGGTGTTAACGACTTCGTTATCCCGGATGCCAAGACCGAAATCGTCGATGCGGCCGAAGCCGAAGTTAAAGAGATCGAAGACCAGTTCTCTTCTGGCCTAGTAACAGCGGGTGAGAAGTACAACAAGGTTATCGATATCTGGTCCAAGGCCAACGATAAAGTCGCCAAGGCGATGATGGTCGGCATCTCGAAAGAGACCGTTATCGATCGCGATGGTAACGAGGTTGAGCAGGATTCGTTCAACAGCGTCTTCATCATGGCCGACTCCGGTGCCCGGGGTAGTGCCGCTCAGATCCGTCAGCTTGCCGGTATGCGTGGTCTGATGGCCAAGCCGGATGGCTCGATCATCGAAACGCCGATCGTGGCCAACTTCCGTGAAGGTCTGAACGTACTTCAGTACTTCATCTCGACCCACGGCGCGCGTAAAGGTCTGGCGGATACGGCCCTGAAAACGGCTAACTCCGGTTACCTGACCCGTCGTCTGGTCGACGTGGCCCAGGATCTGGTCATCACCGAGGTCGACTGTGGTACTGAAAACGGTCTGACCCTGCACCCGATCATCGAGGGTGGCGACATCATCGTACCGCTGTCACAGCGTGTACTGGGTCGTGTGGTGGCACTGGACGTTGTTGATCCGGGTACCGAGGAGATCTTGATTCCGCGCGGTACGCTGCTTGACGAGAAATGGTGTGCTGAGCTCGACACCATGGGTGTGGATGAGATTATCGTACGCTCAACCATTACCTGTGATACGCCACACGGCGTGTGTTCGTCCTGTTATGGACGTGATCTTGCCCGCGGCCACCAGGTCAACATCGGTGAGTCTGTCGGTGTTATCGCCGCTCAGTCAATCGGTGAGCCGGGTACCCAGCTGACCATGCGTACGTTCCACATCGGTGGCGCGGCATCGCGTTCATCAGCCGTGGATAGTGTACAGGTCAAGCACGGCGGTAAGGTGCGTCTGCACAACATCAAGCACGTAGAGCGTGCTGACGGCAAACTGGTCGTCGTATCGCGTTCCAGCGCCCTGGCGGTCGCCGATGATCACGGCCGTGAGCGTGAGTACTACAAGCTGCCTTATGGCGCCGAGCTTTCCGTACGTGACGGCGACGTGGTTGATGCCGGTGCGATGGTCGCTAAGTGGGATCCGCACACCCACCCGATCATTGCAGAAGTAGAGGGTAAAGCGCAGTTCATCGATCTCGACGAAGGTGTCACCATGCACCGCTCAGTCGACGAGATGACCGGTCTTTCTTCTATCGAGGTTATTGAGTCCGCCGCCCGCCCGATGGCTGGCCGCGACAAGCGTCCGATGGTAATGCTGCAGGACGCCGCCGGTGAGTACGTGTCGGTTTCCGGCTCGAATACGCCAGTGCAATACCTGTTGCCGGGTAATTCCATTATCTCTGTAGATGATGGCTCGACTATCGGTGTGGGTGAGGTAGTTGCCCGTATTCCGGTTGAGGCATCAGGTAACAAAGATATCACCGGTGGTCTGCCGCGCGTTGCCGACCTGTTCGAAGCGCGTAAGCCGAAAGAATCAGCGATCCTGGCTGAAATCAGCGGTGTTATCAGCTTCGGTAAAGAGACCAAAGGTAAGCGTCGTTTGACGATTACGCCGGAGTCTGGCGATCCGTTTGAAGCGCTGATCCCGAAATGGCGTCAAATCGCCGTGTTCGAAGGTGAAGCGGTTGAGAAGGGTGAAGTCATCTCCGATGGCCCGAGCAACCCGCACGATATCCTGCGTCTGCTGGGTGTCGCGGAACTTGCCAAGTATATTACGGCCGAAGTGCAGGACGTTTACCGTCTGCAGGGTGTTGGCATCAACGATAAGCACATTGAAGTTATTGTGCGTCAGATGCTGCGCAAAGTAGAAATTGCCGATTCGGGCGATTCTGACTTCATCACTGGCGACCAGGCTGAGCTTGTGCGTGTGTTGGAGCAAAATGCCCGTCTCGAGAAAGAAGGTAAGTTCCCGGCTAAGTATCAGCGTCTGCTGCTGGGTATTACCAAGGCCAGTCTGGCGACCGAGTCGTTCATCTCTGCGGCCTCCTTCCAGGAGACAACCCGTGTACTGACCGAAGCGGCAGTCACCGGCAAGCGCGATTATCTGCGCGGCCTGAAAGAAAACGTGGTAGTTGGGCGTCTGATTCCGGCAGGTACCGGTCTGACTCACCACGCTGAACGTCGCCGCAAACGCGAAGACGTTGAGCGCCTGTTCAATCCCTCAGCGACTGAGGTAGAGCAGGAGCTTGGAGCACAGTTGACAGCGCTTGATTCTGACGACGAGCTCTAAAACCGAGTAGTAAAAAATGAGTATCTGATCCTAGAGCCGTTAACTTGCCGGTTAAACCGCCGGCAAGACTTGACGGCGCCTAGGATCAGCCTTTAGAATGCGCAGCCTTTAACAGTGGGGTGGGTGCGCCCGCATCCGCTGCCCGTATTTGTTGAAGGCTAGGCAACCATTGGAGTCAGCTAAACACCATGGCAACGATTAATCAGCTAGTGCGCAAGCCGCGCAAGCGCCCCGTTACTAAAAGTGACGTGCCCGCGCTGCAAGCTTGTCCGCAAAAACGCGGCGTATGTACGCGTGTATACACTACTACCCCTAAGAAGCCGAACTCGGCCCTGCGTAAGGTTTGCCGTGTGCGCCTGACCAACGGTTTCGAAGTTTCTTCTTACATCGGTGGTGAAGGTCACAACCTGCAAGAGCACTCTGTTGTTCTGATTCGCGGCGGTCGTGTCAAGGATTTGCCAGGTGTGCGTTATCACACCGTTCGTGGCGCCCTGGACACCTCTGGCGTACAGAACCGTAAGCAGGGTCGTTCCAAGTACGGTACCAAGAAGCCGAAGTCCTAAGTTCTGGGCGTCAAGGCTGCTTGAGACGGTGCTGTATTTCCGTCTGTTATCTTTAACACGAATATATGACGGTCTGATAAGAGTAAGGTCGGGCGGCGCTAAGCGCCGAAAGCCTAGCGCGAGTTCCGGGTTTACCTGAAGGATCCTTAATTGAGGGCTTATCATGCCTAGAAGAAGAGTTGTAGCTAAACGCGAAATCCTGCCGGATCCTAAGTTCGGAAGTGAGCGTCTGGCGAAGTTCATGAACCACCTGATGGTCAGCGGCAAGAAGTCCATAGCTGAGCGCATCGTTTATGGTGCGTTGGACAAGGTTGCCGAGCGTAGTAGTGAAGAGCCGCTGGAAATCTTCGACAAAGCGCTGGAAACCATCCAGCCGATGGTCGAAGTGAAGTCGCGCCGCGTAGGTGGTGCGACCTATCAGGTGCCGGTTGAAGTTCGTCCGTCTCGCCGTCAAGCGCTCGCTATGCGCTGGCTGGTGGACGCGGCGCGTCGTCGCGGTGAGAAAACGATGGTACAGCGTCTGGCAGGCGAAATGCTGGATGCGGCAGAAGGGAAAGGTTCAGCCGTTAAGAAGCGCGAAGACGTGCATCGTATGGCCGAAGCCAACAAAGCTTTCTCGCACTATCGTTTCTAAGAGCGTCGTTTCTAAGAGCGTCGTTTCTAAGAAAGACGATTCGACGTACGGCGTTTGTAAGCGCAGTGTTTGTAGAGTTCGCGTTTATATATGCACGTTGTTTCAGCAGGGCGTCATTGAAAGTGTTAAGTCGAGTCGCTTTGTTGCAACACCCCGCCGTTATCATTTTGTGATAGCGGCGGTAGCGTAAGGCTCACTTTTGCCGCTGCTAAATTAACGAGCATCGCCAACTAACGGGAGTTTCACCGTGGCACGCAAGACACCACTTAAGCGTTATCGCAATATTGGTATCGTAGCGCACGTCGACGCGGGTAAAACCACGACGACCGAGCGTGTACTGTTCTACACCGGCCTTTCTCACAAAGTGGGCGAAGTGCACGACGGTGCGGCGACGACTGACTGGATGGAGCAGGAGCAGGAGCGTGGTATTACTATCACCTCAGCTGCTGTAACTACCTTCTGGCAGGGTATGGCCAAGCAGTTCGACGAGCACCGTATCAACATCATCGATACACCTGGGCACGTTGACTTCACTATCGAAGTTGAGCGTTCGCTGCGTGTTCTTGATGGCGCGGTCGTTGTACTGTGCGGTTCTTCCGGCGTTCAGCCGCAGACCGAAACCGTATGGCGTCAGGCCAATAAGTACGAAGTACCGCGTATGGTCTTCGTCAACAAGATGGACCGTACCGGCGCTGATTTCTTCATGGTTGTAGACCAGTTGAAAGAGCGTCTGGGTGCGAATGCCGTGCCGATCCAGATTAACTGGGGTACGGAAGAAGACTTTAAAGGTGTTGTCGACCTAATTCAGATGAAGGCTATTCTGTGGGATGAGGCTAGCCTGGGTATGAATTTTGACCTCGTGGATATTCCGGCTGAGCTGCAAGAAACTGCCGAGAAATATCGCGAGCAAATGGTTGAAGCGGCTGCCGAAGGCTCTGACGAGCTGATGGAGAAGTACCTGGAAGGTGGTGAGCTTTCGATCGAAGAGATCAAGGCTGGCCTTCGTGCACGTACTCTGGCTAACGACATTGTTCTGGTTACCTGTGGTTCTGCCTTTAAGAACAAAGGCGTTCAGGCAGTGCTGGACGGCATTATCGAATACATGCCTTCGCCGACTGAAGTTAAGGCGATCGAAGGTGAGCTGGACGATAAAGACGGCACCATCGCTACTCGTGTGGCCGATGATGATGCTCCGTTTGCGGCGTTGGCATTCAAGATCGCGACCGACCCCTTCGTTGGTACGCTGACCTTTATCCGCGTCTACTCGGGCGTTCTGAAGTCTGGTGACGGTGTATATAACTCCGTTAAGCAGAAGAAAGAGCGTGTGGGTCGTATCGTTCAGATGCACGCCAACTCGCGTGAAGAGATCAAAGAGATCCTGGCGGGCGATATTGCAGCGTGTATCGGCCTGAAAGACGTCACCACGGGTGACACACTGTGCGATATCGATAACAAAATTGTTCTCGAGCGCATGGAGTTCCCGGATCCGGTTATCTCGGTAGCCGTTGAGCCGAAGACCAAGTCCGACCAGGAAAAAATGGGTATTGCACTGGGCAAGTTGGCCCAGGAAGATCCCTCTTTCCAGGTTAAAACCGACGAAGAAACCGGCCAGACCATCATCTCTGGTATGGGCGAGCTCCACCTGGACATTATCGTTGACCGTATGCGTCGCGAGTTCAAGGTTGAAGCTAATATCGGTAAGCCGCAGGTAGCGTACCGCGAAACTATTCGTGGCAGCGTTGAGCAGGAAGGTAAGTTTGTACGTCAGTCTGGTGGTCGTGGTCAGTACGGTCACGTTTGGCTACGTATCGAGCCGCTGACTGCTGAAGAGAAGGGTGAAGGCGAAGCTGAGATTTTCTTCAAATTCAACTCTGAAATCGTAGGTGGCACGGTTCCCAAGGAATACGTCCCCGCGGTTGAGAAAGGTGCTTACGAGCAGCTTAAAAACGGTGTCATCGCGGGTTACCCGATGATCGACGTTAAAGTGTCGCTGTTCGATGGCTCTTTCCATGACGTAGACTCTAACGAGACTGCGTTCAAGATTGCTTCTTCTATGGCAGTGAAGGAAGGTGCCAGGAAGGCCAAGGCCGTGCTGCTGGAGCCGGTGATGAAGGTCGAAATCGTGACTCCCGAAGAATTTATGGGTGACGTCATGGGCGACCTGAGCCGTCGTCGCGGTCTGGTGCAGGGCATGGATGACTCTTCTGCTGGTAAAGTCATTCGTGCAACGGTGCCGCTGGGTGAGATGTTCGGTTACGCAACCGACCTGCGCTCACAAACCCAGGGCCGTGCGAGCTACTCTATGGAGTTCTCGAAGTACGACGAGGCGCCCTCCAGCGTCGTTGAAGCCGTCATCAATCAAAACGGTTAACCGTTAGCTAACGTAAAGAGGTTATAGCAGTGGCTAAGGAAAAATTCGAACGTTCCAAACCGCACGTCAACGTCGGCACCATCGGTCACGTCGACCACGGTAAAACGACCCTGACTGCGGCCCTGACCCGCGTTTCTGCTGAGGTTTTCGGCGGCGACTGGCGTGAATTCGATACTATCGATAACGCTCCTGAAGAGCGTGAGCGTGGTATCACTATCGCGACTTCGCACGTGGAATATCAGTCTGAAGTGCGTCACTACGCGCACGTTGACTGCCCAGGACACGCTGACTACGTCAAGAACATGATCACCGGTGCAGCGCAGATGGACGGCGCGATCCTGGTATGTTCTGCCGCTGACGGCCCGATGCCGCAGACTCGCGAACACATCCTGCTGTCTCGCCAGGTTGGCGTACCGTTCATCGTTGTGTTCCTGAACAAGGCAGACATGGTCGATGACGAAGAGCTGCTCGAACTGGTAGAGATGGAAGTTCGCGAACTCCTCGACCAGTACGACTTCCCGGGCGACGACACGCCGATCATCACTGGTTCTGCGCTGATGGCTCTGAACGGTGAAGATGAGAACGGTATGGGTACTACTGCCGTTGCTAATCTGATCAAAGCTCTGGATGACTACATTCCTGAGCCGGAGCGTGCTATCGACCAGCCGTTCCTGATGCCGATCGAAGACGTATTCTCTATCTCTGGCCGTGGTACTGTTGTTACCGGTCGTGTAGAGCGCGGTATTGTCAATCCGGGTAACGAAGTTGAGATCGTGGGTATCCGCGAGACCACCAAGACCATCGTTACCGGTGTTGAAATGTTCCGTAAGCTGCTCGACGAAGGTCGTGCAGGTGAGAACGTTGGCGCCCTGCTGCGTGGTACTAAGCGTGATGACGTTGAGCGTGGTCAGGTTCTGGCCAAGCCGGGCACCATCAAGCCGCACACTACCTTCGAAGCAGAAGTTTACGTACTGTCCAAAGAAGAAGGTGGTCGTCACACGCCTTTCTTCAAGGGCTACCGTCCCCAGTTCTACTTCCGTACCACCGATGTAACGGGTACTTGTGAACTGCCGGAAGGTGTTGAAATGGTAATGCCGGGTGACAACGTTCAGATGGTTGTTACTCTGATTGCTCCGATCGCTATGGACGACGGTCTGCGCTTCGCAATTCGCGAAGGTGGTCGTACCGTTGGTGCTGGCGTTGTGGCAAAAATCGTTCAGTAATCATTTTACTTGATCGATGAAGGGGGCTCTCGCGAGCCCCCTTTTCTGCGCACCAATAGCAAATGTTTGACATGGGCTTTTGGCGTGCCTATAATGCGCATCCTTTGAATGCGTGGGTAGACGGCTCGCGCCGTCGACATCCATTGGAGTTTAGGGCAAATGCAGAACCAAAAGATTCGCATTCGGTTGAAAGCGTTCGACCATCGCCTGATCGATCAGTCCACAGCGGAGATTGTTGAAACCGCTAAGCGTACTGGTGCTCAGGTTCGTGGACCGATTCCGCTGCCGACCAACCGCGAGCGCTATACCATTCTGATTTCACCGCACGTCAACAAAGATGCGCGTGACCAGTATGAGATTCGCACGCACAAGCGTGTGCTCGACATCGTTGAGCCGACTGAAAAAACTGTTGACGCGCTGATGAAGCTCGATCTCGCTGCTGGCGTAGACGTGCAAATCAAGCTCAACTAATTACACTAGACACTTGCGGCCCAGCGTTCATCACTTTTACCGCATGAACAGCAGCCGCCGCGCCGTGAGGCGCCATACAATGTGCTAGTGGAATGCTCTGGAAAGGGCAGCCATAGCGGGTGATAGCCCCGTACACTATAGGAGACTGAGTATGACTATCGGTTTAGTCGGTAAAAAGGCCGGGATGACCCGTGTCTTTACCGAAGATGGCGCATCCGTGCCCGTAACCGTTATTGAAGTTGATCCTAACCGTGTTACACGCGTTAAGACTGTCGAGTCTGACGGTTACGCAGCGGTTCAGGTCACTACAGGTTCTCGTAAAGCCAAACACCTCACCAAAGCCCAGGCAGGTCAATTTGCCAAGGCGGGCGTTGAGGCTGGTCGTTCGCTGATGGAATTCCGCCTTGCAGAAGGTGAGGAAGCTCCTGAAGTGGGTGGCGAAATCACCGTATCCCTCTTTGAAGCTGGTCAAATGATCGATGTGACCGGCACCTCTAAGGGTAAAGGCTTCCAGGGTGCTGTTAAGCGCTGGAACTTCCGTACCCAAGACAACAGCCACGGTAACTCCCTGTCGCATCGCGCACCGGGTTCTATCGGCATGTGTCAAACACCAGGTCGCGTATTTAAAGGCAAAAAAATGGCCGGTCAGATGGGTAACGCCCGCTGCACCGTACAGAGCCTTGAGATCGTCCGTGTTGACGCCGAGCGTAACCTGCTGCTGATCAAGGGCGCCGTACCGGGAGCACCCGGCAGCGACGTTATCGTTCGCAGCGCCGTGAAAGCTGGCTGAAGGGGATAATTACCAATGAATCTGAATCTTGCTGCAGGCACGGGTACCGTTGAAGTAGCCGACGCCACTTTTGGCAAAGAATTCAACGAAGCGCTAGTTCACCAGGTTGTTACCGCCTATTTGGCTGGTGGCCGTCAAGGTACTCGCGCTCAAAAGAGCCGTTCCGATGTTCGCGGTGGTGGTAAAAAACCGTGGCGTCAGAAAGGTACCGGTCGTGCACGTGCCGGAACCATCCGTTCTCCGCTGTGGCGCAGTGGCGGCGTAACCTTCGCGGCACGTCCGCAAGACTACACCCAGAAGGTTAACCGCAAAATGTACCGCGCGGCGATGCGCTCCATCTTGTCTGAGCTGGTACGTCAAGAGCGTTTAGTCGCGATTGAAGAGTTCAGCGTCGAAGCGCCCAAGACCAAGCAGGTAGCTGCCAAGCTGAAAGAGCTCAACCTTGAGAAAGTGTTGATCATCACCGAAGAACTTGATGAAACGCTCTATCTAGCCGCACGCAACCTTCCCCACGTTGACGTGGTGGATGTCGCGGCAGCTGACCCGGTTAGCCTGGTTGCCTTTGATAAGGTCCTGGTTACCGTCTCCGCCCTGCGTAAATTCGAGGAGAAGCTGGCATGAACCAGGAACGCGTATTCAAGGTTCTGCTTGGACCGCACGTGACCGAAAAGGCCGCGATGGCTGCAGAGCGCAACCAGTACGTTTTCAAGGTGGCGTCTGATGCTACCAAGCCCGAGATCAAGAAAGCCGTTGAAGCACTGTTCGGCAAGAAGGTCGGCAGCGTTCAAGTGCTGAACGTGAAGGGTAAAACCAAACGTACTGCACACGGCGTTGGTCTGCGTAAGGGTTACCGCAAAGCGTATGTGACCCTGGCTGCGGGCGAAACGCTCGAAGACTTCTCTGGCGCCGAATAAGGGCAGGAGTACGGATAATGGCAATCGTCAAGACCAAACCCACATCCGCCGGTCGTCGCCACGTCGTTAAGATCGTTGGTGAGGAACTGTACAAAGGCCGTGCTTATGCACCGCTTTTGGAAAAACAGTCCAAGTCCGGTGGACGTAATAACTACGGTCGCATCACCACCCGTCACGTGGGCGGTGGTCATCGTCAACACTACCGTTTGATCGACTTCAAGCGCACCAAAGATGGCATTCCAGCCACCGTTGAGCGTCTGGAACACGATCCGAACCGTAGTGCGCATATTGCTTTACTGAAATATGCAGATGGTGAGCGTCGTTACATCATTGCACCGAAAGGTGTCAGCGCGGGTGACGTGCTGGAATCTGGTGTAAACGCGCCCATCAAGAAAGGCAATGCTTTGCCGCTGCGCAACATCCCGCTCGGTTCTACCGTTCACGGTATCGAACTGAAGCCGGGTAAAGGCGCGCAGATTGCTCGCAGTGCCGGTACTAGCGCCCAGTTGGTTGCGCGTGAAGGTAACTACGCCACTTTACGTCTTCGCTCTGGCGAAATGCGTAAGATTCTGGCTGAGTGCCGCGCAACCTTGGGTGAAGTGAGCAACTCCGAGCACAGCCTGCGTCAACTTGGCAAGGCCGGTGCGAAGCGCTGGAGAGGCGTGCGCCCGACTGTTCGTGGTGTCGCGATGAACCCGGTGGATCACCCGCACGGTGGTGGTGAAGGCCGCACCAGCGGTGGTCGTCACCCGGTATCCCCGTGGGGCGTACCGACTAAGGGTCACAAGACGCGTAAGAACAAGCGCACCGACAAGCTGATTATCCGTCGTCGTAACAAGACGCGTTAATCGAAATTGCCAAGAACTTAAGAGGTAACGGCTGTGCCACGTTCACTAAAGAAAGGTCCCTTCATTGACCTTCATCTTTTGAAGAAGGTAGAGGCTGCAGTGGAGAAGAACGATCGCAAACCAATCAAGACTTGGTCGCGTCGTTCGATGATCCTACCCAACATGGTAGGTCTGACTATTGCGGTCCATAACGGACGCCAGCATGTCCCGGTGCACGTCTCCGAGGAAATGGTGGGTCATAAACTTGGCGAATTCGCTGCTACCCGCACATATCGTGGGCACGCGGCGGACAAGAAAGCCAAACGGTAAGCCAGAGAGGATTAAGAGATGGAAGTCACAGCTAAGCTGAGTGGCGCTGCTTTATCCGCACAGAAGGCCCGTTTGGTGGCTGACCAGGTGCGCGGTAAACCGGTCGCCGAAGCTATTGACCTGCTGACCTTCTCACCGAAGAAGGCTGCCAAGCTGGTTAAGAAAGTGCTTCAGTCCGCCATCGCGAATGCGGAAGAAAACAACGGCATGGACATCGACGAGCTGCGTGTCTCGACCATCTGCGTCGATGAGGGCATGACGCTCAAGCGTATCAAGCCGCGCGCCAAAGGCCGTGCGGATCGTATCTTGAAGCGCACCTGCCACATCACCGTCAAGGTAGCCGAGAAGTAGGAGTCGACCAGATGGGTCAGAAAGTCAATCCAACAGGCATTCGACTGGGCATCGTCAAAGACCATGCTTCTGTCTGGTATGCCGAGCGCGGCGCCTATGCCGATAAGCTCAATAACGATCTCGAAGTGCGCAGCTTCCTGGAAGAGCGTCTTAAAAACGCCTCCGTAAGCCGCATTCACATCGAGCGTCCGGCTAATAATGCTCGCATCACCATTCACACTGCCCGTCCGGGTATCGTGATTGGTAAAAAGGGTGAAGATGTCGACCGTCTGCGTCGCGATCTCACCGAGATGATGGGTGTCCCGGTTCATGTGAACATTGAAGAAGTTCGCAAGCCGGAGCTGGATGCCAAGCTAGTCGCTGCTAACGTAGCGGGTCAGCTTGAGCGTCGCGTAATGTTCCGTCGTGCCATGAAGCGCGCGGTACAGAACGCAATGCGTCTTGGCGCTGGCGGTATCAAGATTCAGCTGTCAGGTCGTCTTGGTGGTGCTGAAATCGCACGTACCGAATGGTACCGCGAAGGTCGTGTTCCGTTGCACACTCTGCGTGCGGACATTGACTACGCCACTTACGAAGCTCACACCACCTATGGCGTCATCGGCGTTAAAGTGTGGATCTTCAAGGGCGAAATCCTCGGCGGTATCGAGGAAGTACGTGCCAAGGCTAAGCAACAACAGCCTGCCGGCAACGCGCCCAAGAAGAAAGGTTCCAGGTAAGGGGAGAGCGAGTCGATGTTACAGCCCAAGCGTATGAAATTCCGCAAGATGATGAAAGGCCGCAACCGTGGCCTGGCGCATCGCGGAAGCAAGATCAGCTTCGGGGAATACGGTCTGAAAGCTACTGGTCGCGGCCGCATCACTGCGCGTCAGATCGAAGCCGGCCGTCGTGCGATCACACGTCACGTTAAGCGTGGCGGTAAAATCTGGATCCGCGTTTTCCCTGACAAGCCGATTTCCAAGAAGCCGCTCGAAGTTCGTATGGGTAAAGGTAAAGGTTCTGTTGAGTACTGGGTAGCCCAGATCCAACCGGGTCGGGTCCTGTACGAAATTGAAGGTGTATCCGAAGAGCTGGCCCGTGAAGCTTTTGAGCTGGCCGCACAGAAGATGCCCTTGTCCACCACCTTTGCGAAACGGACGGTGATGTGATGAAAGCACAGGAAATTCGTGAAAAGTCCGCAGGAGAGCTCAAAGAGCAGCTCCTCGAGCTACTCCGCGAGCAGTTTAACCTGCGCATGCAGAAGGCCACTGGCCAACTGAGCCAGACTCATCTGCTCAAGCAGGTCCGTCGGGATATCGCCCGCGTTAAGACTATGCTCAACGAGAAGGCAGGTGATTGAGATGGCCGAAGAGAAAAAAACCCGTACGCTCACCGGCAAGGTGGTGAGCGACAAGATGGATAAATCCATCGTCGTTATGATCGAGCGTCGTGAGCGTCACCCGATCTACGGAAAATACGTTAAGCGCTCCACCAAGCTGCACGCCCATGATGAGGCGAACCAAGCTAAGGCAGGCGATACGGTTTCCATTCAGGAGTGCCGTCCGCTTTCCAAGAAGAAAGCTTGGACGCTGGTCGAGGTGGTCGAGCAAGCCAAGGGTTAATTCCCTTAGCTTGTCCAACCAGTGCAGTCAGATTAGGTTTGGAGAAAACCGATGATTCAGACTCAGACAATGCTGGATGTCGCCGACAACAGCGGAGCGCGCCGGGTGCAATGCATCAAGGTGCTAGGCGGTTCACACCGTCGCTACGCTCGTGTTGGTGACGTCATTAAGGTAACGGTGAAGGAAGCTATTCCGCGTGGCAAGGTCAAAAAAGGCCAAGTGCTAAAAGCGGTAGTAGTTCGCACCCGTAGTGGCGTCCGTCGTAGTGACGGTTCGCTGATCCGTTTCGATGGAAATGCGGCAGTTTTGTTGAATAACACCAACGAACAGCCGATCGGCACGCGCATCTTCGGGCCGGTTACTCGTGAGCTTCGTAATGAGAAGTTCATGAAGATCATTTCCCTAGCGCCTGAAGTGCTGTAAGGAGCGAGGCGGATATGCAAAAGATCAAACGTGACGATGAAGTCATCGTCATCGCCGGGAAGGATAAAGGCAAACGTGGCACTGTTAAGCGGGTACTAGAAAGCCGCTTCGTGGTGTCCGGTGTGAACATGATTAAACGTCACACCAAGCCGAATCCCATGGCGGGAAATCAGGGCGGTATCGTCGAGCGTGAGGCTCCGATTCACGCGTCCAACGTAGCCATCTTCAATTCGGAGACCGGTAAGGCGGATCGCGTCGGCTTCCAAGTTAAGGAAGACGGTACCAAGGTACGTATCTACAAGTCGACGCAGACGCAGATCGACGCCTAACGCGAGTCGGGTAGCAAAATGGCGAACTTGAAAGAACGTTATCAAAACGAGGTGGTAGCTCAACTCAAAGAGCAGTTCAGCTACGCCAACGTTATGCAGGTACCCCGGGTCACTAAAGTGACTCTGAACATGGGTATCGGCGAAGCGGTTAGTGATAAAAAGCTGATCGACAATGCCGTCGGCGACCTGGAGAAACTCTCCGGTCAAAAGCCGCTGGTGACCAAAGCACGTAAGTCCATCGCGGGCTTCAAGGTGCGTGAAGGTTGGCCTATCGGTGTCAAAGTTACACTGCGCGCTGAGCGTATGTGGGACTTCCTGGACCGTCTGGTAAACATCGCGATTCCTCGTGTGCGTGACTTCCGTGGTCTAAACCCGAAGTCTTTTGATGGTCGCGGCAATTACTCCATGGGTGTGCGTGAGCAGATCATCTTCCCGGAGATCGAGTATGATAAAATCGATCGTATCCGTGGGTTGGACGTCACTATCACTACTACTGCCAACACCGACGAGGAAGGTCGTGCGCTGCTTGCAGCACTGAACTTCCCGTTCAAGAAATAAGGGTTGGATCATGGCTAAGAAAAGTATGATAGAGCGTGAGCTCAAGCGTACGCAGCTGGTCGAGAAGTATGCGGCCAAGCGTGCTGAGCTCAAGGCAATCATCTCAAACGTGAATACGTCTGAGGAAGAGCGCTTCGAGGCGACGCTGAAGCTGCAGCAACTGCCGCGCGACTCAAGCCCGGTGCGTCAGCGTAACCGCTGCCGCATCACGGGTCGTCCGCACGGTTTTTACAACAAGTTCGGCCTTGGCCGTAACAAGCTGCGTGAAGCCGCCATGCGTGGCGACGTTCCTGGTCTGAAAAAGTCCAGTTGGTAACGCCACGTAGATTCATCAGGAGCGCACATTAAATGAGCATGCAAGACACTCTGGCGGATATGTTTACTCGTATCCGCAATGCGCAGATGGCCACCAAGGAGACGGCTACCATGCCGTCTTCCAAGTTGAAAGTGGAAGTGGCCCGCGTGCTAAAGGAAGAAGGCTACATTACCGACTTTACGGTGGCTGAAAGCGTTAAACCTACGCTTACCGTGACTCTCAAGTACTTTGAGGGCAAGGCGGTTATTGAGCACATTCAGCGGGTTTCCAAGCCGTCTTTGCGTCAATACAAAGGCAAGGACAACCTGCCTAAGGTTGCCGATGGTCTGGGTATCGCGATTGTCACCACTTCCAATGGTGTCATGACCGACCGTGCCGCACGCCAAGCTGGCGTCGGTGGCGAAGTCATCTGCACCGTATTCTAGGAGGCTGGAATGTCCCGCATAGCGAAATATCCGGTTAAAGTGCCTGCTGGCGTCGATGTTAAAATCGATGCTGGCCAGCTGACTGCTAAAGGCGGCCAGGGCACGCTGTCTATGCCCATTCACCAGGACGTGGTGATTGGTCAAGAAGACGGCCAGCTGACCTTCGTCCCGAGCGAATCAGCCAAGAGCTGGGCAATGGCCGGTACTACCCGCGCCTTGGTTCAGAACCTGGTACAGGGCGTATCCGAGGGTTTCACAAAGACTCTCGAAATTGTTGGCGTCGGTTATCGTGCCCAAGCTAAGGGCCAGACGCTCAATCTTTCACTGGGCTTCTCGCACCCGGTCGATTACATTCTGCCTGAAGGTGTTGTCGCGGAAACGCCGAAAAACACCGTTATCGTGCTGAAAAGCGCGGACAAGCAGAAGCTCGGTCAGTGCGCCGCGGAAATCCGCGCTTTCCGTCCGCCTGAGCCGTATAAAGGCAAGGGTGTTCGGTACGCCGACGAGCAGGTGCGTCGCAAAGAAGCCAAGAAGAAGTAAGGCAGGGTTATGAACGCGAAGAAAGAATCTCGTCTCCGTCGTGCCCGCCGCGCTCGCGCCAAGATCCGCGAGCTGGGCGTGTATCGCCTGTGCGTCAACCGTACCCCGCGTCACATCTATGCGCAGATTATCTCGCCGGATGGTGGCAAAGTGTTGGCCAGCGCTTCAACGCTGGACAAAGCACTGCGCGAGGGTGCGACCGGCAACTCAGAAGCGGCCTCTAAGGTCGGTGCTCTGATTGCCGAACGCGCTAAAGAAGCAGGCATCACCCAGGTGGCCTTCGACCGTGCTGGCTTTAAGTATCACGGTCGCGTCAAGGCTCTGGCCGACGCCGCTCGTGAAGGCGGCCTGGAATTCTAAAGGGTTTTACGATGGCGAAGAACGAACAGCAAAACGGTGATCTGCAAGAGAAGTTAGTGCAGGTCAACCGCGTCGCCAAGGTGGTCAAGGGTGGTCGTATTTTCGGCTTCACCGCACTGACCGTCGTAGGTGATGGTAAAGGTCGTGTTGGTTTCGGTCGTGGCAAGGCGCGTGAAGTGCCGGTTGCGATCCAGAAAGCAATGGATCAGGCTCGTCGCAACATGGTCAAGGTTAACCTTGCAGGCAGCACGCTGCAGTATCCTGTGAAAGCCCGTCACGGCGCTTCCAAGGTTTACATGCAGCCGGCTTCCGAAGGTACCGGTATCATCGCCGGTGGTGCTATGCGCTCTGTACTAGAGCTTGCTGGTGTCCACGATGTACTGGCCAAGTGCTACGGTTCCACCAACCCGGTTAACGTGGTTCGAGCGACTGTTAAAGGTCTCTCTTCCATGCAAGCACCGGAAGACATCGCCGCCAAGCGCGGTCTGTCTGTCGAAGCGATCACGGGGTAAGGCACCATGGCAGCAACGATCAAGGTTACCCAGATCCGCAGCACCATCGGCGTTTTGCCCAAGCACAAGTCTACTATGAAGGGCTTGGGTCTGCGTCGCATCGGTCATACGGTTGAACTGGAAGACACCCCTGCCGTACGCGGCATGATCCACAAGGTTAACTACCTTGTGCGCGTTGAGGGAGAGTAATCCATGAAACTCAATACCCTGAGTCCGGCACCGGGCTCCAAACACGCTGAAAAGCGCGTTGGTCGTGGTATCGGTTCCGGTCTTGGTAAGACCGGCGGCCGTGGCCACAAAGGTCAGAAATCACGCAGTGGCGGTAGCGTCAAGCCTGGTTTCGAAGGCGGTCAGATGCCGTTACAGCGTCGTCTACCGAAGTTCGGCTTCACATCAGCTAAATCGCTGGTGTCTGAAGAAGTACGCCTGGCCGAGCTTGCCAAAGTTTCCGGTGAAGAAGTCACCATGGAAACACTGAAGCAAGCCAACGTGCTGAAGGATGCGACGCTACACGCGAAGATCATCCTTTCTGGCGAACTGAAAAAAGCAGTTACCGTTCGTGGTATCAAGGTCACCAAAGGTGCCCGTGAAGCGATCGAAGCTGCTGGCGGCAAGGTAGAGGACTAAATGGCCAAGTCAGGAAATATGCCGGCGATGGGCAACGGTCTGAGTGAACTGTGGGCGCGCTTGCGCTTCGTGCTCCTCGCCATCGTGGTGTACCGAATCGGTGCCCATATTCCCGTTCCCGGTATCAATCCTGACCAGCTTGCTGCCTTGTTTAGGGAGCAACAGGGCACCATCCTGGGCATGTTTAACATGTTCTCGGGTGGCGCCCTGGAGCGCATGAGCGTCCTCGCTTTGGGTATCATGCCCTATATTTCAGCGTCGATTATCATGCAGCTGATGACTGCGGTCTCACCCCATCTTGAGCAGCTCAAGAAGGAAGGTGAGTCCGGCCGCCGCAAGATTAGTCAGTACACCCGCTACGGCACGGTGATACTGGCTCTTGTCCAGGCTACCGGTATGTCGGTCGGCCTGGCTAGCCAAGGCATCGCTTACAGCGCTGACTTTAGCTTCTATTTCACCGCCGTGATTACGTTTGTGTCAGGCGCGGTGTTTATGATGTGGCTAGGTGAGCAGATTACCGAAAAGGGGATCGGCAACGGTATTTCGCTGCTGATCTTCGCCGGTATCGTCGCTGGGCTGCCCAGTGCCGTGGGGCAAGCGTTCGAGCTCGCTCGTAACGAAGGGGCCTGGAATGTTCTCCCGCTGTTAGCGCTGTCAGTGCTAGGTATTGCCACGGTTGCGTTTGTGGTGTTCATTGAGCGCGGCCAACGCCGTTTGAAAGTGAACTACCCGCGCCGCCAGGTGGGCAACAAGATGTATGCAGGTCAAAGCAGCTACCTGCCTTTGAAAGTGAACATGGCAGGTGTTATTCCTGCGATCTTCGCATCCAGTATTCTGCTCTTCCCGGCCTCTATTGGTCAGTGGGTCGGTGCTGGTGAAGGTATGGAGTGGTTGCAGCGTGCATCACAAGCTTTAGCCCCCGGGCAACCGCTTTACATCTTGCTTTTCGCGGCGGCAGTGGTATTCTTCTGCTTCTTTTACACAGCGCTGGTCTTCAATCCCAAGGATGTAGCTGACAATCTGAAAAAGTCAGGTGCGTTCCTGCCGGGCATTCGTCCCGGCGAGCAGACCGCTCGCTATATCGATAAGGTTATGACTCGTCTAACTTTATTCGGTGCCCTGTATATCACTGCGGTTTCCCTGATGCCCCAGTTCCTGATTGTTGCGTGGAATGTGCCATTCTTTTTTGGCGGTACCTCGCTTCTGATCGTGGTAGTGGTCATCATGGACTTCATGGCCCAGGTGCAGTCACACCTCATGTCGCATCAGTATGACTCGGTGATGAAGAAGTCCAACCTGAAAGGCTACGGTAGCGGCGGCATCATGCGCTGAGGCGCCGCCTTACGATTGGCGCGCCGCGAGCCGTTTTTGGAGAAAGAACGATGAAAGTTCGAGCTTCCGTAAAGAAAATGTGCCGTAACTGCAAGATCATTCGTCGCAATGGCGCTGTCCGCGTCATTTGCATCGAACCGCGGCACAAGCAGCGTCAGGGTTAATTCCTACGTTGCTTTAAGTGGGTGTTCGGCATACCCCTTGCCTTAGGGCAATTAAAGGGGTATGCTGTTGCGCCTTTTGTAGATGAATAAACGAGCAAGCCGCTCAAATTTCGGAGTAAGCTGATGGCCCGTATTGCAGGCGTCAATATCCCGGACAACAAGCATGCGGCGATCTCGCTGACCTATATCTTCGGGATTGGCCGTACTCGCGCACAGCATATCTGTGCTGCTGCCGGTATCGCGCTGACTACCAAGATCCAGGACCTATCTGGCGAAGAGCTGGATACCCTGCGTTCTGAAGTTGGTAAGTACACCGTAGAAGGCGACCTTCGTCGTGATGTTACGCTGAACATTAAGCGTCTCATGGACTTAGGTTGCTACCGTGGTCTGCGTCATCGTCGTAGTCTTCCGCTGCGTGGTCAGCGGACTAAGACTAACGCGCGCACCCGTAAGGGCCCGCGTAAGCCGATCCGCAAATAACACGCAGGCTCTTTCATAGAGAGCCTATGTAAAGACAGGAATAGACATCAACATGGCTAACCCGCGTAGTAACCGTAAAAAGGTTAAAAAGCAGGTAGTGGACGCCGTTGCGCATATCCATGCCTCTTTTAACAACACGATCGTGACGATCACAGACCGCCAGGGCAATGCGCTTTCTTGGGCAACTGCCGGTGGTTCGGGTTTTCGTGGTTCTCGCAAGAGCACCCCGTTCGCTGCTCAAGTAGCAAGTGAACGTGCAGCAACTGCTGCAGCCGAGTATGGTGTGAAAAACGTAGACGTACTGGTTAAAGGCCCAGGTCCCGGTCGTGAATCCGCCGTGCGCGCATTGAATGCCGCAGGCTTCCGCGTGCAAAGCATCGTAGACGCGACGCCCATTCCCCATAATGGCTGCCGTCCGCCTAAGAAACGCCGCGTTTAAGGAGACAGATTCATGGCTCGTTATATTGGACCGAAGTGCAAACTGTCTCGTCGTGAAGGCACCGATCTCTTTTTGAAGAGTGGTGTGACTCCCTTCGAGAAAAAGTGTAAATCCGAGCAAATCCCGGGTGTACACGGCCAGCGTCGTCAGCGTCTTTCAGACTACGGCTTGCAGCTTCGCGAGAAGCAAAAAGTACGTCGCATGTATGGCGTACTCGAAAAACAGTTCCGTAACTACTACAAAGAAGCTGCTCGCCTGAAAGGCGCGACCGGTGAAGTATTGTTGCAGTTGCTCGAATCCCGACTGGATAACGTCGTCTACCGTATGGGTTTCGGCTCGACTCGCTCTGAAGCGCGTCAGCTCGTTAGCCATAAGGCAGTTTCCGTGAACGGCCGTACCGTTAACGTAGCTTCCTACCAAGTGAAGCCGGGTGACGTTGTAGCCATTCGCGAAAAGGCGAAGAACCAAGCCCGTATTCAAAGCGCGTTGTCCATTGCGGCAAACCGTGGCGATATCGTTTGGATCGAAATCGACGCCAAGAAGATGGAAGGCACTTTCAAGGCTCTGCCTGAACGCGGTGACCTGACTGCCGACATCAACGAAAACCTGATCGTCGAGCTGTACTCCAAGTAAGCGGCGTTAATTAATCTCTGCTTCTTGAAGCCTGGGCGGGGTAGCAAAGCTAACCGCCCAGATGCTCTTGAGTACTTGTTCTTAAGAACACAGTATCCGTTTGGCAGCCTGAAAGGTGTTCATATGCAGCGTTCAGTGACAGAGTTTCTTCGTCCTCGCGACATCAAGGTAGAAGAAATCAGCGCACATCATGCCAAGATCGTTCTCGAACCGTTCGAGCGTGGTTTTGGTCACACCCTGGGGAATGCACTGCGTCGCATTCTGCTTTCGTCTATGCCCGGCGCTGCCGTGGTAGAGGCTGAAATTGCGGGTGTAGAGCACGAGTACAGTGCGCTCGAAGGGGTGCAGGAAGATGTCATCGAAATCCTCCTGAACTTGAAAGATGTTGCGATCAAGATGCACAGCCGCGATGAGGCGGTGCTCTCGCTGAACAAGCAGGGCCCAGCCGTCGTCACTGCTGGCGACATTGCGCTTGATCATAGCGTCGAAATCGTCAACCCGGACCACGTCATTGCACACGTCAATGAAGGTGCCGAGCTGAAAATTCAGCTTAAGGTAGCGCTGGGTCGTGGCTACGAACCGGCTGACGCCCGTGGCTCTGATGAAGAGACCCGTGCTATTGGCCGCCTGCAGCTGGATGCCACCTTCAGCCCTGTCCGCCGCGTTTCCTATTCGGTTGAAGCCGCTCGTGTTGAGCAGCGCACCGATCTCGATAAGCTGATTATCGATCTGGAAACCGACGGTACTTTGGATCCGGAAGAGGCTATCCGTCGCAGTGCGACCATTCTGCAAGAGCAGCTGGCCGCCTTCGTCGACCTGGAAGCTGATAAAGAGCAGGAAGTCGAAGAGGAAGAGGATCATGTTGATCCAATCCTATTGCGCCCCGTAGACGATCTTGAGTTGACCGTTCGCAGCGCGAACTGCCTAAAAGCCGAGAATATTTACTATATCGGTGATCTTATCCAGCGCACTGAAGTTGAGCTGTTGAAGACACCGAACCTCGGTAAAAAATCCTTGAATGAAATCAAGGACGTTTTGGCGGCGCGCGGCTTGTCCCTCGGCATGCGGTTGGAAAATTGGCCGCCCGCTAGCCTGAAGGACGACAAGGCCTCCGCGTGAGTGTCGACTCGAGTCCCAGTTTGGTAAGGAATTACAACCATGCGTCATCGTAAGAGTGGTCGTCATCTGAATCGCACCAGCTCGCATCGTCAGGCCATGTTCAAGAACATGTCTGTCTCGCTGGTCGAACATGAAGTCATCAAGACAACCCTGCCTAAGGCCAAGGAACTGCGTCGCGTTATCGAGCCGCTGATCACCTTAGCCAAGCAGGATAGCGTTGCGAACCGTCGTTTGGCGTTCTCTCGCACACGTTCCAAAGAAGCCGTTGGCAAGCTGTTTAACGAGCTGGGTCCGCGTTACGCCGAGCGTCCGGGTGGTTACATCCGTATTCTCAAGTGCGGTTTCCGCACCGGCGACAACGCGCCTATGGCTTATGTTGAGCTAGTAGACCGTCCGGTTGCTGAAGAAGCCGCTGCTGAAGAGTAAATCTTTAGCTGCAGCCTCTTTAAAGCAGAATGAAAACCGACCCAGCTGGGTCGGTTTTTTTGTGTCTGGCGTCTTGCGCTAGCTCGTGTATTTATCTGTTGCGTATATACTCTGCACAAAGCGTTAAATTACCCGTCGAGCGTGCTAGTCTAGAGAGTGTTTTGAACCAGCAGACATAATCGAATTGATATCTCCAACGTGTTTGATCAGCGCGTAAACAATGCGCAGGGCAAGCTGCGTGCGAACACGCTGAGAGAATGTGGGTTTGAGAGTGTGGGTTTTATTTCCAGCGCAGATGACATCAGCAAGGGGCGGACATGGCGGCGAGGGGAGTTAAATATAATAAAGGGGCAATGGCATGGTTTGCGATATTCCTGCTATTTCTAACGGCTATCACGGCATCTGCCGCCCAGGCGAATCCGCGTTATGCCGGTATCGTAGTCGATCTTGAAAATGGCGAAGTGCTGTACTCGGAAAACGCCGATGCACCACGCTACCCCGCGTCGCTAACCAAGATGATGACGCTATATCTAACCTTTGAAGCATTGGAAAACGGCGATCTAGGCCTTAATCAGGCACTACCCGTGTCCGCTCAGGCCGCCGCCATGCCCGCCACAAAACTGTGGCTTTCGGCGGGCAGTACCATCCCTGTGGATACCGCTATTCGTGCCCTGGCGGTACGTTCTGCCAATGACGTCGCCGTTGTGCTCAGTGAATCGCTAGGCGGTAGTGAACAACAGTTCGCCCGCATGATGACCGAGAAGGCGCGCGATCTCGGCATGACGGCGACCACCTTTCGTAACGCCTCCGGCTTGCCTGATGATCAGCAGATGACCACGGCCCGCGACATGCTCACTCTCTCGGTGCGCGTCATTCAAGATTTCCCTCAGTATTATCATTATTTTGGTCTACAAGAATTCACCTATCGTGGCACGCGCCACACCAGCCATAACCGCTTGGTGGGCAGCTACCCCGGTGCCGATGGGCTAAAAACGGGCTTTATTCGCGCCTCTGGATTTAACGTGGCAACCACCGCCGTACATGACGGTCGGCGTATGGTCGCGGTAGTGATGGGCGGTTTTAGCGCCTCCTCTCGCGATACGCATATGGCCAATCTGTTGGATAGAAGCTTTATGCGCGCGGAGTTGCGTGATCATCGCAGCTGGCTTGCGGATACCAGTTTTTCACAGGATTACATGAGTTTCCCGTCAGCTACTCCGCCGATCGCCCCTTCGCGTCCCGCACCGGTTTCCCAACCTAGCCAAATGCTCGCCCGTGTGGACACCACCACCATTTCACCTAGCCCAAGCGCGATGGTGGATGAGCGTCTGGCCAAGATGACCGTTGAAGGGCCGAGCGAAGTCTCAGCGGCATCGAATTCCGACCCTTTACAGGACTTTATTCAGCGCGAACGTATCATTGAAGCACCGCCAAGCGGGCACTGGGGTATTCAGGTAGGTGCGTTTAGTCAAGAAGCTCAGGCGCAGCAGCTGGCCCAGCAGGCAGCTCAGCGCTTAACCCAGAATTTATCCGGGCGTATTGCGGTGGATACCCTTGAAGGCCAAACGCCGGTTTACCGTGCCCGTTTGGTCGCCTTGGATGAGCACCATGCCCGTGAAGCCTGCCGAGAGCTTCTGCTGCAGGGCATGGAGTGCATGGTGGTTAACGCCAGCCTTTAAAACTGTGATGCACTTTAAAGCTGTGATGTACAAAGCAGAGCAAAGCCCCCGCTAACGCTTGGTTGATTAGCGGGGGCTTTTGTTTTTAAGCCGTACCAACAACCTGGGGGCGCGCGTGACAGCGTCATTAAAAGGCATTCTTTTCATGTGCGCAGGGGTGCTTTTTTTGTGCCTCGGTGATGCCATTGCCAAGTGGTTGGGGGAAGTGCACTCCCCGCTGCAGATCATCTTCTTTCGTGCCCTCGTATCGCTGCCGCTGATTGTATTATTGGCCTACACGTCGGGCGGGCTGAAAAAACTGCGCACCAAGCGTCCTGTCGTGCATTTAGTACGTGGATTGATCTACACGGCGTTGATGGTGAGTTTTGTGATGGGCCTAACGCTATTACCTCTGGCAGAAGCTACCGCGATTGCCTTTGTTGCCCCGTTATTTGTCACTCTGCTATCAGTCCCCATGCTCGGTGAGCGGATTGACCGGCCTGTCGTCATCTTTTCACTTATTGGGTTTGTGGGCGTACTGGTAGTCGTCAGACCGGGCGGCGATGCGTTTCATCTAGGCGCGCTGATCATGCTGGCCGCGGCGCTGTTCTATGCGTTGATGATGATCACCGCACGGCGCTATGGAAGCCAGGAGCATCTATGGGCCATGGTATTTTATATGATGCTCGTGCCGTGTGTGATCACCGGACTGTGTTTGCCCTGGGTATGGCAAACGCCTGAACCGCACCACTGGCTGGGGTTTTTGGCTTCGGGCGTATTAGGCGTGAGCGCGACGGCGTTTTTAACATTAGCGTTTCGCTATACGGCGGCGGCCATTGCCGCGCCGTTTGATTACACCGCCATGCTATGGGCCGTGGCGCTTGGCTGGTGGTTTTGGGACGAAACGCCGGATAGCTGGGTATGGGTAGGAAGCGTGCTGATTATCAGCAGCGGCCTGGCGATTGCCTACCATGATCGCCGAACAACCTTGAAACGCCGCCCCTCTGCATGAAGGTGATAAAGCGGACTGCTTCAGGCAAACGCATATACATCCATCGCCAGCACTCCATGCTCGACACTATGGTGCAGCTGCTTGGCATCGCCTCCTGCGCCCATCGCCACCAGCAACGGTTGAAAATGCTCGGGGGTTGGATGGTTTCTGCGAGCTTCGGGAGCATCCTGCCAGTCAAGTAATGCGTCGCGGTCATTACTAGCCAGTTTGCTATCGACCCAATCTGCGAACTCGCCCACCCAGTCTGGCATAGCGCTGCCCATGGGCATTGTCTCGTACAGATTGTGGGTCAAGCTGCCCGAACCAATAACTAAAATACCCTCGTCGCGCAGCGTGGCAAGCTTACTACCTAGCTCGGCAAGCTCCTGATTGGACCAGCGTATGGGCAGTGAGACAGACACCACCGGGATATCTGCTTTGGGAAACATAAGCGAAAGCGGTACCCAGGCACCGTGATCAAGCCCACGCTCGACACTCTGGGCACCGAGCAGTGCCGCCAGACGCTCAGCCAGTTCAGGCTCACCCGGCGCAGGGTACTGGCACTCGAACAGCGCCTGCGGAAAACCACCAAAGTCGTGAATGGTTTCCGGCCAGGCCGTGTTGCTTACCTTGAGCGCAAGGCTCTCCCAATGAGCAGAAACGACAACGACTGCCTTGGGTGCCAGCGTTTTGCCCAGCTCGCGCAGAAACTGATGTGCTGGGGTCGGGGTGAGCGCCAGCATCGGGGAGCCGTGGGATATAAACAGGCTAGGTAACATGATGACATCTCCTAACGGTAGCCCCGACGCTCGGGCTGAGCGCCAAGGCAAAGAATAGGGCTTTCAAAAATGGAGCTTTCAAACTAGCGGAAAAAACGACCCAGGTTGAAGCTGCCGCTACCTAATCCTGCTTGAACCAGTAGCGCAACGGTCCAGAACAGCGGGAATTCCCAGCCGCCGCCTTCATTAGAGAACATCCAGCCGTTGCCCAGGTGGATCGACGTGGCGCCCAGCAGGAGCGGTATCATGGCAAGACTAACCCAGCGGGTGTAAATGCCCAGTATTAGCGCTAAGCCGCCGCCCAGCTCTCCCAGAATGGTCAGGTAAGCCAGAAAGCCGGGTAAGCCTAACGATTCGAAGTAACCCACCGTCCCCGGCAGTGTAAATACGAAGACCTTAAGCAGGCCGTGGGCCAGTGCCATTACGCCAAGCGAAACGCGAAGTAGTGCGATGGCGTGGGGTTGAATATTCGCAGGCGCAGTCATCGCGGAAGAGGGTGCATTCATGAGGATATCTCCATTGGGGAACGATGTTTCAATGAAGACACTTTACGTGGCTATGACTGAGAGATAATCGACGTTTAACGAACATCACTGTTGGGTAATAGGCGACAATCCCATGTCACGCTCCCAGTAGGGTGGGTCGCCCCAGGCAGCCGCCAAATGGTCGATGAAGCGCTCTACTTTGGCAGGTAGAAAGCGCCGGGCTGGGTAAAGCGCATGAATATCCAATATTTTTGGCGCTAGTTCGGTTAAAACCGGGATTAAACGCCCTTCAATAATGCTTTCAGTCACCAAAAAGCTCGGCTGATGAGCGATACCCAGCCCCGCTTCGGCAACGTGGGTTAATACATCACCGTTGTTGCTTTCAAGCGGGCCGTGGGTGGACAGCGTGATATTGCCAAAACGCCAGTCGCCAGGGGTCGGGCCGCTACGATAGTGCAGGCACTGGTGCTGCTTTAAAGCTTCTATATTGGCAGGGACGCCGTGTTTGGCAAGATAGTCAGGCGAGGCGCAAAACAGCATTCGGCAGCGTGTCAGGCGGCGCGCCACCAGGCTTGAGTCCGGCAGGCTGCCGATGCGGATTGCAACGTCGTAGCCCTCTTCGAGAAGATCCACCCGGCGGTCGTTCAAGTCCAGGCGTACATCCAAGCCAGGATGCTGGGCCATAAAGCTTGCGACCAGAGGAGAAAGGTGGCCTACGCCAAAGCTCATGGGCCCATTGATGCGTAATCGGCCGCGCATCTCAGAAACGCCGCTGCCGACATCGGCGGCGGCTTCATCAAGCGCTTGCACAATTGTCTGTGCATGAGCCAGATAGCGCTCGCCCTCCGCCGTTAAATGCAGGCGCCGCGTGGTGCGCTGAATGAGCCGCACTCCCAGCGTTTCCTCAAGCGCCATGACCAAGCGCGAAACCCGCGTACGGGAAAGATTTAATGCCTCGGCGGCGCGCGTGTAGCTGCCCAGTTCGGCAACTCGCATAAAGGCGACTATCGGCTCAAGCTGATGCATAAAATCACGTCACTTAAAGGCTGGGCCGGGTAAAAAGGCGAGCGGCCTGATAAGGGGCGGGCTGGCCGCAAATAGCTGAAATAACCGCCAGCCCATTTGTACCGGCACGGAAGACCTGCTCGCTATGGTCGGCCTTTAACCCACCGATGGCAACGCTGGGCAGCGGTGAGGCAGCTGCCAGCTGCGCAAGGCCCTCAAACCCGATAGGGAGCGCATGGTCACGTTTGCTCTGCGTGGCAAACACCGGGCCCAGTCCCACATAGTCTAAAAGCTCTACCGGGGCCGCTTGAAGCTGCGCAAGCGTGTTAATGGAAAGCCCGATAATAGCGTCTGGCCCCATTGCGGTGCGCGCCTGTTGAGCGGCGGTATCGCTTTGCCCGACGTGTAGCCCATCCGCACCGCTTTCCAGCGCGACCACCAAGCGGTCATTAATCACCAGCGGCACACTGCTACCGGCCAGGGCGGCCTTGAGGCGTTTAGCCTGCTTAATCATATCGGCATCGCTTGCCTGCTTATCACGCAGCTGAACAAAGCTTACGCCACCCTCGACGGCTTCAACGACCGTGCGCTCAAGGCCATAGGGTTGGCATAAGCGGGCATCCGTCACCAGATAGAGCGAAAGATCAAAGTGCATTTAACCTTTCTCCAGGCCGGTGAACGTATCAAGATCGCTTGGCGTCAGTTGATAAAGCGCATCCAGAAGCGCCACTTGGAAGCTGCCGGGGCCGGTTGCCAGCGCTCCTGCGCGCTCGCCTGCCACGCCAAAGCTTGCCAGTGCCGCCACGGTCGCCACTAACGGTGTTTCAGGCCGGGTGGCGATAAATGCCGCTACGGTGGCGCTCAATGCACAGCCAAGAGTAGTTACACGTGGCATTAACGAATGCCCGCCGGTTAGCCGCCAGTGCTGGGTGCCATCGGTCACGAAGTCATGCTCGCCGGTCATGGCGACAATACAGCCTTGCCGGTTAGCCAGGATAATAGCGGCGTCACGCGCCTCGTCGATTGAAGCCGTGGCATCGACGCCTCGACCCTGGTGGGTCAGGCCCGTCAGCGCGATAATTTCTGAAGCGTTGCCCCGAATCACGCTGGGTGAAAACGCCAGCAACTGCTGGGAAAGAGTTTGCCGGTAGCGTGTAGCGCCCACGGCAACCGGATCAAATACCCACGGGGTGTTATTTTCCTGCGCTGCCTTCGTCGCCTGCTGCATGCCCTCGGCCCAGGTTGGCGAAGGCGTGCCAATATTGATCGAGAGCGCCCCGGCCAAGCGGGTAAATTCGGCAACTTCCTCGACGGCATGCAGCATGGCGGGGGAGGCGCCCACCGCTAACAGGCAGTTAGCGGTGCTGTTCATTGCCACAAAATTGGTAATACAGTGCACCAGCGGTGTCGTGCGTTGCACGGCGAAGAGAGCCTCGCCAAGCGGGAGTGATGTCATAGCCACCTCACAGCGTAGATCGGGTGCGAAACGACACCGCGACTTCCTACGCCGGTATTATCCGGTTCAGGTTCAAAGGGTGCGTCTCAGCTCGATGATCTCAAGCGCCCCTGTCGGTAGGGCTACTATCCTAGCCTGGGGAGGAGGTGTAAAGCATCAGTGACGTCTAAAGCAGTTGCCGTCGTTCATGCAGTTCTTCAAAACAGTTCTTCACAACAGTTCTTCACGACAGTCATTTACTACGGTTATTCTCGACAGCCGCAAGGCACTAATAAACCAAATCCAGGGCGTGTTGGCGCAGAATGTTCAGGGTGGTTACTTCAAGCGCTTTCTCATGCGTTCCGGATAAAATGACCGGCGGCGCCACCCCCACGTTAGCCGCCTGCTGCCAACGGCTGGCGCATAAACACCAGCGATCACCGGGTGATAGGCCGGGAAAACCAAACTGGGGTTTAGGCGTGCTTAAATCATTGCCCTGCGCCAGAGAGTAGGCAAGGAACTCCTCTGTCATAATCGCGCAGATGGCATGGATCCCTACATCTTCAGGACCCACACGGCAAAAACCATCGCGGTAAAAGCCCGTTTTGGGTGAATGGCAGCAAGGCGTCAGGGGTTCGCCCAGCACATTTAGATCACGCGACATGTCGCCTCCAGAGTGTCAGGGCTAGAATAATCGGTATCCTGCCCACATGGTGTGTAACCACAGTTTCATCAAGCGATGGTTGCGTTTAACTATAGGCTTGTACACGGTGTCAGTTTTGTCAAAGATAACTGCTAAATCGAATCATTTAGCAGCAAAATTCGTAAGGATCCTAAGATGAGTTTTGAAGGCGAGCAGTATCCAGGCGTTGCACCCGTTGCTCCGCAGACCCAAGGTTTCCGTTTAAACCATACAATGCTGCGGGCGAAAGACCCTGAACGGTCGCTGGCTTTTTACTCGCAGGTATTTGGTATGCAGGTACTGCGTCGGCTGGATTTCGAAGAGATGCAGTTTTCGCTCTACTTCTTAGCCAATCTGGAAGCCAGCGATCAGGTGCCGGAAGATACTCAGGCGCGTACCGCCTGGACCTTCGGCCAGAAGGGCCTTTTAGAGCTTACCCATAACTGGGGCACTGAGAGCCAGGAAGACTTTGCCTACCACGATGGCAATGCCGAGCCTCAGGGGTTTGGGCATATCTGCTTTAGCGTACCGGATTTATCAGCCGCCCAGGCGTGGTTTGACGAGCACGATGTAACGTTCGTAAAGCGGGCCGATCAAGGCAAAATGAAAGACGTCGTGTTCGTCAAAGACCCAGACGGCTACTGGATTGAAGTCGTCCAGGCCGACCTAATGGCGGCGTCGGGCGACTAATATGGCACATTTGCTGTTTCGGCTGCGGCACGTCACCGATGAAGAAGCCATGGAAATTCGCGCCTTACTCGCCGAGCATCGCTTTGATGTATACGAAACCCAGGCGGGGTTTTTCCGCTTGGGGGTCGATGCTATTTGGCTACGCGATGAACGCCAGCGTGAAGCGGCCGAAACAGCCCTGGCCGCCTATCAGGTAGCGCGCTTTCAGCATGCTCAGCGCGAATTACACGAGGCCCAAGCGCAAGGAAACGCGCCAACGCTTTGGCGACGGCTCCTCGAGCACCCCGTGCAAGTCGCGTTAGTGCTCATCGCGGTGGGGCTGATTGTGGCCCTTACGGTAGGCCCTTTTTTAGGCTTACTGCGCGGTTAGCGCCTTTGCCGTTAAGCCGCTGTCAGGTGGCCGCGTTTAAGGTACATCCTGACGCCCTCGCTGCCGGCAGTTAACGCAGGCGTTGCACCCGTCGGGTAGCGGCACCAGGTGCCAGCCGTGTAGTGGTGTGTGCTATCGCTTAGCGTGCCTTCCAGAATAAACAGTTCAAGCCCGCCTTTAAGCGTGGGGTAGGCAATTGAAGTACCCGCCGCCCAATGTTCCAGGCTAATACGTTCCTGCTTGAACGTGTGGAGCATCTTGTAAGCAATGCGCGGTCGACGGTCGGGCTGCCAGGGTAGCCGGTGGGCCGGTACGGCCAGCTGCAGCGTATCGTTGGGGTCAAACTGATGCAGTTTGACGAAAATCAGCGCGCCTTCATCGCCAATCTGCGGCGTATGGGCGGTACCGATCGGATTGCGCAGGTAGCTTCCCGCCGGGTAACGGCCGTGTTCATCGGCGAAAACGCCTTCCAGCACCAATATTTCTTCACCACCGCCATGGGCGTGAGGGGCAAATTGACTATTGGGCGCATAGCGCACCAAGCTGGTGGCACGGGCTACTTCGTCGCCGACCCGGTCCAGCATCATGCGTTCAACGCCCGCACTGGGGGCGTCTACCCACCGGTACTGCTCCGGGGTCACGCTGACAAACTGAGAAAAATCGGCATTCAAGTGCATGATGTTAGCTCGGTAGCGGATGAATCTGCACAGTCTCGATAGATCACCCGGCAATTGCAACCAGCTATTACTAAACAAAGCCCTGACTATTTGCATAGCCAGGGCATATCACTCTTTAAGGAGTGTCCATCAGCGCGGTCAGGATATGATAGGCGGCCTCAATGCGGGCCTGGTTAGGGTAATTGCGATTCGCCAGCATAACGATTCCCATCTGCTGGCTGGGTACAAAAGCCACATAGGCACCAAAACCGCCGGTTGAGCCGGTCTTGTTGAACCACACGTCCTGAGTAGCCGGTAGTGGCGGCTGCAAGCGCCTCGCTTCGTTGGCTTCTAAAGCCATCTCAAGCGAATTTCCGGCGCGTAGCTGATCAAGCGTTACCGGATAGGCATATCGCTCCCAGCCCAGGGCCTGGGTCATATCACCCATACTGAAATAGCCCATTTGCGTTGTCTCTAACGCTTCACGCAGTGTCTCGTCCAGTGTTGAACTATCCATGTGGGCTTCAATGAACGTCAGCATGTCTGCCGTATTGGTCTTCACGCCGTAGGCCTGGGCATCCAGCACGCCTGGGTTTACCCGAACTGCCTCATCGTCTTTCGAGTAGCCATAGGCATAGTGTGGCTGCTGTTCTTCCGGTACTTCCAAGTAGCTGTGCTCAAGCCCAAGCGGTGAGAACACATGCTCTTCCATTAACGCCGCATAGGGTTCGCCAAGCCGCTGCGCCGTCAAATAGCCAAACAAACCAATGCTTGGGTTGGAATACTGTCGGTGAGTACCGGGGGGATAGTCCGGTTGCCAGTGGCGATAGTAGTCGAGCATTTCGTCTTCATCTTGCACGTCATCGGGAAACTGCAAAGGCAGCCCGCCCGCCGTGTAGGTGGCAAGTTCCACAAGGCTTACGTCATCAAAAACGCTGCCTTCAAGTGCCAGCAGGTATTGGCTGGCAGAATCGTTTAACGACAGTGCACCGCTCGCCTGCGCGTAAGCGCCCAGCGCTGTGGTAAAGGTCTTACTGACCGAACCCAACTCAAACAGGGTGTCGGCTGTAACCGGGGTATTCGCCGCTTGATCGGCGACACCATAGTTAAAGTAATACCGCTTGCCATCAACACTCAGCGCCACGGCCATACCCGGAATACGATGTTCCGCCATTAGCGCCGTTATGGTGTCGTTGACCAGCGCATCTATCTGAGGATTATTCTGCTCATCAGATGCCCAGGAAAATGAGCCGATAAAGAGCGAACCTGCAATAATAAGACCTGTTTTCGCTGCAAATATCCTGTTCATATAAAAAACCTAGTAGTCAGAGGTTAGTGATGAATGGCGTTTTAATGGTCTGGATGGCGAGTAAGTTACGGTTAATGGCGCTGCCTGACAAACAGCGATATTTTGTACGCGCCATTAGAAAAATTAGGGGGTAAAAGAGTGCGTCCTTATTTGCCACTAAAAGCGCTGCGTGCCTTTGAGGTATCGGCTCGCCATTTGAGCTTTACCCGCGCCGCGGAGGAGCTCTGCGTAACCCAGGCCGCCGTTAGCCATCAGGTTAAGCTGCTGGAAAGCCAGCTCAAGGTTCCGCTATTTACCCGCTTGCCCCGAGGGTTAATGCTGACCCAGGAGGGCGAGGGGCTGTTGCCGGTATTGAGAGAGGCGTTTGATCAGATCACGCACACGCTAGAGCAACTAGGCGAGAGTAATTACCGTGAAGTGTTAAACGTAGGCGCAGTGGGTACGTTTGCGGTGGGTTGGCTGTTGCCCCGGCTGGCCGATTTTCAGGAAAAGCACCCCTTTATTGATCTACGCCTTTCCACGCACAACAACCGTACGGACATGGCCGCCGAAGGGCTTGATTTTGCCATTCGCTTTGGCACCGGCGCCTGGCACGGTATTGCCGCGCAACCCTTATTGCCGGCATCCTTATCCGCGATGTGCACACCGATAATCGCCGCACGGCTTAAAACGCCAGCTGATGTATTAAATGAGACGCTGCTACGCTCCTATCGCGCTGACGAATGGACAGAGTGGCTGCTCGCGGCCGAAGGGCCGGTTAATCTCCCGCTACCTAAAAGCATCGTATTTGATTCATCTATCGCCATGGTGGATGCCGCACAGCAGGGTATCGGAGTGGCTTTGGCGCCCCCGTTGATGTTTTCAAGGCAGTTGAATAGTGGTGCGTTGGTACAGCCATTTTCGACGGCCGTTAGCCTGGGTGGGTACTGGCTTACTCGTCTGCAGTCACGCGAAGAAACCCATGCCATGGCATCTTTTAGGGAGTGGTTGAGCGTAGTATGTTAAGTGTCGTAACCAGCGCCTGAACGGCGCTGGTTATCGGGCGAGCGTTACCAGCCAAAAAGTTTACGCGATGCTTGCAGCGCCTGTTTAGTGGCTATGCTCGCTGTGATCGTGATCGTGATCGTGATCGTGATCGTGATCGTGATCGTGTCCTTCGTCAGCCTCATGGTCATCATGACCCGGTTCTGCCAGCGAGTCGTGCAGCGTCTGGGCATTGTGGCGCATCATGCCCAGGTACGTGCTGGCGTCACCCTCAGAAGCCAGGGCATCCGCGTAAAGCGTTCCGGCAATAGGCAGACCCGTCTCTTCCGAGAGCTGTTGAATGACCGCAGGATTGGTCATGTTTTCATGAAACAGCGCTTGGACGTTCTGGTCGTTAATCACATCCACCAGTTCCGCCATGCTGGCGCCGCTGGGCTCTACTTCGGTAGACAGGCCAACCGGCGATAAAAAGTGAATGCCGTAAGCGTTGGAGAAGTAGCCAAACGAATCGTGGCCGGTGATGACGCTGGTGGACGACGGAATCTCACTGATCAGTTCGCGGATTTCAGCGTCAACTTCTGCCATTTCGGCTAAGTAGCTATCGGCGTTAGCCCGGTACTCATCGGCATTCGCTTCATCGGCTTTAATCAGGCCATCGCGGATGTTGGTGATGTATACCCGCGCTTGCTCCATATCCTGCCAGGCGTGAGGATCAAATTCGCCGTGGTCATGATCATGATCGTGTCCATGATCGTCGCCATGTTCGTGATCATGCCCGTGGTCGTGGTCGTGGTCGTGTCCGTGATCGTGATCATGCCCATGATCTTGGCTGTGTCCTGCGTAGGATAGCTTTTCAATACCGTCCGTCGCCGTGACCCGGGGGCCTTTGTAATCGCTTGATTCAATTAGCCGTTCCATCCAGCCTTCAAACAGCAGGCCGTTGAACACTACCAAATCAGCTTCCGCCAGCGCACGTGCATCACCCGGACGGGGAGAGTAGACATGCGAATCACCATCGGCGCCAACCAGTGATGTAACGTCCACATGCTCGCCGCCCACATTCTCGACGATATCGCCAAGAATCGAGAAGCTCGTGACTACCTGAACGCGGTCCGCTGCGATGGCGGCGGGCAGCGCTAGCATCGCGGATACACCGACCAGCAAGCGTGAAGATAACCGTAAAGACATACCTACTCCTGTTTAATGATTTACGTAGATGCCTCGGCACTCAGCGGTGCAGTCTTGCGTCTGAGCTTGGCTGCCAAACTGTGATAGCGACCAAACAGCGCCGAGAAAAAATAACCCGCGCCAGCCAGCAAAATAATGCTTGGCCCCGAGGGAATATCCAGATGAAACGAGAGCAATAAGCCACCCGTGCTCGCCACCATGGCCAATACAACGGCAATGCCTATCAACCCTTCCAGCCGCTTGCTCCAAAAGCGAGCCGCTGTGGCTGGCAGCATCATCAGGCCCACTGCCATCAGTGTGCCCAGTGTTTGAAAGCCCGCGGTCAGATTGAGCACTAACAGGCCTAGAAACACGCTATGCACCCAGCCGTTACGCCGGCTTTGCCCACGCAGGAACAGCGGGTCCAGACACTCCACCACCAGCGCGCGAAAAACGACCGCCAGGATGACCACAATCAGTGTGCTAATACCGGCGATAAGCACCAGAGCGGTGGAGTTAACCGCTAAAATCGACCCAAACAGCACATGGGTTAAATCAACGCTGCTCCCGCCAAGGGAAATCAACATGACGCCTGCAGCCAGCGAGATAATAAAAAAACTCGCCATCGCGGCATCTTCACGCTGACCGCCCATCTTGGAGACAGCGCCCGCCAGTAACGCCACCAAAAGCCCGAACATCACACCGCCGATGCTCATAATGGGCAGCGAAAACCCGGCGAGTAAAAAGCCAATCGCCACGCCCGGTAAAATGGCATGGGCCATGGCATCGCCAATCAGGCTCATCCCGCGTAATACCAGAAATACGCCCAGCGGCGGGGCGGCAAGCGAAAGCGCTAAACCACCCACCACCGCACGGCGCATAAAGCCGTAGTCAAAAGGGGCGATAAACCACGCGTTAAGCAGTTCCAACATGCTGGCCCCCTAAGGTAAACGGCACGACCTGAGCTGGCGCCTGTGAGTGCGCCAGCGCGCTGGGCGCCACCCAGCGGCCGTGGCCACCGTTTAGCATCAACACCTCATCAGCCAGCCGCCGTAAATGGTCCATATCGTGCAGCACAATAATGATCGTGACGCCGTTATCTGCCATTTGGCGCAATATGCGAATCAGGATATCCACCGTATCGCTGTCAACGTTGGCGAAGGGTTCATCAAGTAGCAGCAGCTCGGCTTCCTGCATTAACGTACGCCCGATTAACGCCCGCTGGCGCTGACCGCCAGAAAGCTCACCCAGCGGGCGGTGGGCCAAATGCGAAATACCCAAGCGCGCCATGATGTCGCGGCCGCGACGATAATGCGCCGCACAGTAACCCTTAAGCGCCCCGTGGCTTGGCCAGGTGCCGGTCATTACCAGTTCTTCCACACTCATCGGAAACGTCAAATCGAGCGCCAGCTGCTGCGGCAACCAGGCACGCCGTTCGGATGCGATAGTGCACGATACTGTTCCGCTAATAGGTCTTAGCTCGCCCATAATGGCCTGAATAAGCGTGCTCTTACCCGCCCCATTGGCACCAATCAAGGCGGTAATCGCCCCCGGCTTGAACTCCCCATCAAGGTGCTCCAATACCGTGCGACGCCCCTGAGCCAGGTGTAAGTTCCTAAGCGTCAGGTGCGATAAAGCATGTTGGCTCATGGCGGCCACCCGCCTGCCCACACCACCAGCGCCCACAGCAGCACTAACGGCACAGCCACAAACACCAACCGTTTAGTGGCTGACAATGACATTAAAGAGAAGTGGCAAGGCCCTTCTCGGTTATGACGGTGCGTGCGATGACTCACTGAATATCCTCTTAACAATAGAATAAGTTATAACATAACATTAGGCAGAACCAAAAAATTGCCGAATATTTTACGCGCTTCCATGAATGTGACAATGATAAGCGCGCTTACTAATTTAGCAATTGATACATGCAATAAGGTGTTAATAGCGCCAGGTGGCGCCAATTTGCTGCGGAGACACCATTAGCGCGTACTCGCCCTCAAGACTAACGGGCCCCAACGAAACGCGTGCCGGTTGAAAGCGGTTAATCGCCGAAGATGCCTGGTTCGGCTGGGTCCAAATTTGCAGCTCATTGACCAGCATGCCGGTTGCAAAGTTCACCGCGCCATCGCGCTCACGGCCATCCGCCGCAATCACGCCGCCCGCGATCCCGTTGACGATCAGCGACCCAACCCGTGCACCAAAGCCGCGGCGCTCCCGCTCGGCTTGAGCAAGCTCCAGTCCCAACGCCTGCACGCCGCTGAGCTCACCGCGCGCTTTTAGGCGCTCATACTCTACTAACGCCGCCTGATGCGGCTGGCTATCCATCAGCATTCCGCCCAATGCCAGCGCCGACTTCACCACGCCCACCCGCGCATCAAACCGGTCATCGCTATCGCTCGCTTCACTGGACTGGTAAGCGTTAACCGCAAGACTTGCGCCATAAATGCCCGTCCAACCCCACTGCCAAACGTTGGCCTGGCTAGCTCCGCGCTCAAACACATCGTCATAACCCGCCCATTCATCCGATGTCTGCGCCTGAGCAGGCAGCACAACCGCGCATAGCAGCGCGCACAGCAAGTGGTTTAAACGCATGGTGAAAATCCTGTAATCAAAGGGGAATGACGTTAAGCGTAGCATGCTCGCTTGAAAGGATGGGTGAGGAATAAGGGCCACAAAGGGTAGCCGCCCAAGCAGCATTGATCGTGACTTGAGCTACGAAGCGTCTGTTTATGTGTTTGCTAATCCACTTCTCATTTAAAAGGACTGGTTCTTGGCTTTATTTAATTCTAATTTTTATTAGATATGTGGGTGGCAATAAAGCTTTTATTTTTTTAAATTATATATAAAACAGTTGCTTATAAGTTTTATCCTAAAGTCTAAAAAACTAAAGTTGATGCTCAAAATTTTGACAGTAATCGTATAAAGATCTCTTATACATTGTGATATATCACAGGAGAAAACAATGCGACACCAAATTGCTAAGGCCTTCCTGGTTACCGCTGTAATAGGTATTACGCCCCTCAGTGCTATGGCCGAATGGCCGGAAAGGCCCGTCAACATCGTAGTGCCATCCGGTGCTGGTGGGGGAACCGACCAAACTGGTCGCATGCTCGCTGAACGGCTACAGGCTCGTTTTGGCCAGCCGTTCAACGTGGTTAATCAAGGCCAGGGCGGCGGAGTGGTTGGCATTTCATCCATCAAAAATGCTAACCCCGATGGTTATACGTTGGGCGTCATATTCAACTTTGCTCATTACGCTGCTATGGGGCAGTCCGACGTTAATGTTGAAGATTTCACTCCGATCGCCCAGTACAACTTTGATCCAGCCGGATTCCAGGTGCGCAGTGACAGCGAGTGGGAAAACATCGACCAGGCGCTGGATGCTATCAAAGATGCTCCTGGCGACTATGTGATTGCTTGCGGCGGCGGCTGTGGAGGATCGTGGCCGATGGCTGCTGCTACGATGATGAATGAGTACGGAATTGATGTCTCTCAGGTCCGTTTCATCTCCGGTCAAGGCGCAGCCGCTGCACTGCAGGATCTGGCAGCAGGCGGTGTTGACGTTGTGCCATCCTCTCTTCCTGAAGCAGGGCCGCTGATCGATTCCGGACGCATCAAAGCGCTTGCTGTGATGGGCAAAGAGCGACTGGAAGCCTTTCCTGATGTACCTACCCTGCAGGAAACCACTGATATGGAGCTTGAACTGGGAGCTTGGCGCGGGTTGATCGCACCTGCGGGCCTTCCAGACGATATTGTCGCAGAGCTTGAAAATGCCATGGACGAGATAGTCCACGACGATGATTGGCGTCAGCAAATGCAGGATCGTGGTTTTGGCGTTCAGTGGCGAGATTCAGAGGCCTTCAACGAGTTCATGTTGGATCAGCAAAGCTCTGTTCGCGACGTTATTAAAACCCTGGGATTAGCCAACGGCGATTCCTAAATACAAGGAGCGCACGCTCCTTGTTCAGAATGGCTTCTCTGCCAATGGAGCTTTGCCTTGTACTTCGACGATCGCCTCAACGGGCTTGTATTTATTCTTCTCGGTGGCGTGGTCGTCTTCCTCGCCCAGCAATTGCCGACGCTCACATTCATTGATTATGGACCGGGCTTCTTCCCGACACTGATTGGTTGCGTGATGATGATCGCTGGCGGCGTGATAGCGCTTAAACCTTTGCTGCAGCGTGGCGCGAGCATTACCTGGGCAGCACTGCCCCGTGCTCGATCCTGGCCACAGGCATTGAGCGCCATAGGCGTGGTAGTTGGCGCCATCGCGTTTTATATCGCAACGCTCAACATTCTGGGGTTTTTGATTGCCATGCCAATATCGCTCTTCGTGCTGCTGGCCTTTTTTGATCGGCGTATCTTGCGTGACATTCCGATTGCAATCATCGGTAGCTTTCTGCTGCATAGCTTCTTTTATCAATTGATGTCCGTGCAGCTACCTTGGGGCCTGCTGACACCGTTTGCTGGGGTACTGACATGGTGATAGATGCTTTCATGATGCTGATGACGCCGACGACTCTCGGCGTAATGGTGGCCTGCGCAATCTACGGCCTTGTGGTGGGCGCCATACCTGGTTTCTCAGCAGCAATGGCGGTGGCACTGATGGTGCCCGTCAGTTATTTTCTGGATCCTGTGCCGGCACTGGCCGGTGTGGTGACGCTCTGCGCCATGGCGATTTTCTCCGGGGACATTCCGGGCGCTCTATTGCGCATTCCTGGTACGCCCGCCTCGGCTGCTTACGTTGATGAATCCTATAAAATGACGCGTAGTGGCAACGCCGGTCTAGCGTTAGGCACTGGGCTGATTTGTTCATCTATCGGCGGTATCTTCGGCAGCATCGCGCTGATCCTCGCGGCCCCCACGTTAGGCGACCTGGCACTACAGTTCAGCTCAGTTGAGTACTTCTGGCTAGCGTGTCTTGGGCTGACCGCGGCGATTGGCGTATCGCAGGGCTCAGCAGCCAAGGGAATCATATCTCTATGTATTGGCTTGCTCATTGCGTTTGTAGGACTGGATCCAGTTTCGGGACAGTCAAGATTTACTTTTGAGACCAATTACCTCTCTGGAGGTTTAGGCTTTATCCCGGTCTTGATTGGACTGTTTGCCATGTCAGAGGTTTTTCGCTTTGCTCTGGCACCTGGCGATAGCGATAGACCACCGATTGGTAAACTTAACGGGCTTTTCCGCGGAGTATTTGGAGAAATCCGGCGGCTCTGGTTTCAGATTTTGCAAGGCTGCGGTATCGGTACGCTGGTGGGTGCAATCCCCGGTGCAGGCGCGGATATCGCTTCCTACATAGCGTATGCAGCAACCAAAAAGCAATCTCGTCATCCTGAGCGTTTCGGTACGGGTATTGTCGATGGTGTAGCTTCAGCCAGTGCTTCCAATAATGCTTCTGTCGGTGGCGCTTTAGTGCCAGCTACGGTCTTCGGGATTCCTGGCGATAGCCTGACCGCAGTTATTATTGGCGTGCTTTATATGAAAGGTCTCAATCCTGGGCCGACTGTTTTCCTGACCCAGGGAACACTAATTACTGCAGTTTTTCTTGCGTTCTTGCTCGCTAACCTGCTGATCGTACCCTTTGGCATTGTGGCTATTCGTCTGTTCCGCCATATTCTGGCGGTGCCACGCAGTGTATTGATGCCACTCATTGTTGGCGCGTGCATTATTGGCTCTTTTGCGGTTGAAAATACTGTTTATGCGGTAGTCACCATGCTGATTGCCGGTCTGCTTGGCTTTTACATGGAGGAGAATGGCTTTCCATTAGCGCCAGCGATATTAGGTGTCGTGCTTGCCCCTATTATCGAAGAGAATTTTTTGAATACGCTGGTTAAATCAAATGGCGACCTGATGATCTTTTTGAGTCGTCCTCTGGCGATCGGGTTGGCCGTTATAACGCTAGCGATATGGGTTGTTCCGCCGCTGATAAGATTGATGCACTACATGAAGGCGAGGAAACCTACAACATGAATGCGGTTATACAAAAGCGTACTTTGCTCGCCTCACGCGCGGAAATTGCTTACAACACTATCGAAGAGATGATCGTTACTCTTGAGCTGGCACCCGGTGAGAGTCTCACTGAGCAGGCGCTGTGTGCACGATTGGAAATGGGAAGAACACCTGTGCGCGAGGCCCTGCTGCGCCTAAAGCATGACTATTTACTGGCCGTGCTACCGCGTCAGGGTATTTTGATCAGACCTATCGATACAACGACAGCGCTGGAGGCCTTGGACGTTCGCCATCACGTCGAAGGGCTGTTGATTGAACGGGCAGCCCGTCTAGCTAGCGAAAGCCAGCGGGCCGAGTTTCTTCATATGGCTCGCCAAGCCGAACACTCATTGGAAACACGAGATAATAAGCTGTTCTCACGGGTCGACAAGCGCTTCAACGAACGAGTTTGTGAAGCTGCTAATCACGATGTCGCTGCGAGAGCCGTTATGCCGTTGCATGCCGTTTCTCGGCGCATTGGTTTCTTTCTAGCACAGGTTGCCCACCATGAGCCGGCCGCAACGGTGCGGCCGCATATCGAAATTATGCAGTCCATTGCCGCTAACGATGGAAAGAGCGCCCTGGCTGCGCTTTCCAAGCTGCATCATCTAACGCGGCAGCAAACCCTGGCTATTGAACGTGATGGGTTGCTGCACTCGTGATGCAACTTGCTTTTTTCGCTAATCAACCTTTTTCCAGGGAGTTTTAATGTCAGCCCCCAATGTTATTTTGGTCGGTGATTACTCGCCGCGTCAGCGCCAACAGCTCGAAACTCGGTTTTCTACTTATTCAATTAGTCATCTGGCTTCCCTGAATGACGTGCCCGAATCAGTACGTCAAACGTGTCAGAGTGTTGCTTATCACGGTCACTTTCCCTTTGGGCCAACAGAGATGGATCAATTACCCCAGCTTGCGCTGATTGCCAATTTTGGTGTGGGGTATGACGATATCGATATCGAGGCGGCCGTAGCCCGTGGCATTAAAGTCACCAATACACCGAACGTGCTTAATGACGATGTGGCTGATCTTGCGGTAGGCATGTTGCTGGTCGTTAAGCGGCAGCTATTAGCTGGAGATCGATGGGTTCGAGAAGGTGAGTGGGCTCGACATGGCACCTTCCCACTCAACGCTAAAGCCAACGGATTGCGGATCGGTGTGCTTGGCATGGGACGTATTGGCCGTGAAATAGCCGATCGAATGGCTGCCTTCAAGTCGGAACTTCATTATCAGTCCCGCCAACCCAAGGATGTACCGGCATCCTGGCAGTACCATTCAACGCCATTGGAATTGGCGGCTGCCGTAGATGTGTTATTCGTGACCGTTGTGGGTGGTACTGAGACTCGCCACTTGGTATCAGTAGATGTACTAAGTGCATTGCCAGCTGGCGCTGTAATTATCAATGTGTCCCGAGGCTCTGTCATTGATGAGACCGCATTGATCGAACAATTGGAGTCGGGCCGCTTAGGTGGCGCTGGATTAGACGTCTTCGAGAGCGAGCCCACGGTGAATCCTAGATTATTAGCGCTGGATAACGTGGTTCTGCAACCCCATCAAGGTTCAGGAACTGTGCAGACTCGCGAGGCCATGGGCGATTTGCAATTCGCGAACCTAGACGCGTTTGCCGCACAACGCGAGTTGCTCACCCCCGTCAATTGATCAAAAGCTGCCGTCCGGGCAGCAGTAATGATTAAATTGCGTGCATGGGGCACCGCGGTGCGGTGCTTTTGCGGGTGCGCTGGCGCTTACGCCGCACTACTTTGTAGGGCATTGGTGTATCAACTGTCTCATCAAACGCAAAGAGCCCTTGGTGGGCTCTTTACTTGGGACCCAGCGATTAGGTGGGCTCAATCGTTATCTTCGCGTTTCTCGAAAGCGCGCTTGTCATCGGGTAGCCGGACGAGGTCGCCAAGGTTTAGGTTCTCTAGTCCCTTTAAGCGATGGCCTTGGGAGTCGAGGATGGCGACGACTTTGGCGATACTCACGGCGTCTTCTTCGCGGTAGGCTTCTACTTCCACCCGGACGATCTTGCCTTGGTAACGTGCCGAGAGAATATCGCCGTTGCCAATTTTGGCGTGGTCATGGTGATCGTTGGTGAATAGCTTGGATACGCTGGCGCTGCCGGGGTCGTCCCATTCAATGTGTCGATGCATCGCTCTCTCCTTGTCAGTTAACTCATAAAACCAGTGTAGTTTGCTTTTTGTTGGATCCGCCAGTTATTGGTTGATGGATTCATCGCCAATATGCTGAAACATAAAGGTTAACGCGGCCGGTAAGCTGGCTCGCCAGACGCGCCAGGTGTGTCCGCCGGGGTAAAGATCCAGGCGCACGTCGTTGGGCTGGATGCGCTCCATGGCCTGGCGTAGCTGGCGGGCGTGGAACTCGGCGTCGTACACATCGCTTCGCCCTGCACTGATGTAAAGTGGCACCGGAGGAATATCGCTTTCTTCGGCGCTGGGGCGGGGCGTTACGTTAATGCGGTACTCTTCCAGGTAAGCGGGGTAGTTGCACGCGTCCCATAGGGCAGTATCAAAATTACCTTGTTCATCTAGAAAGGAAGGGTGACGGTGGGCAGATGAATTTAGCGGCGGGTAGGGGACGTAGCTCGCCGGGCTCAAAGCGGCCACGGCGCCAAACATCTCAGGCTTTTCGAGGGCAAAGTTAAGCGCGCCAAAGCCCCCGGCTGAAAGCCCTCCCACGCCACGTAGCGCACGCGTTGTGCCTACCTGGTAGGTAGCTTCTACATGCGGAATCAGGTCGTTGAAAAAAGCGCTGCGGGCAGCTTCGTTGTGGCCGTCTATCCACCAGCTGCGGCTGCCGGGCATGATGAACACCGCGGGCGGTATGTGCCCCGCGCGAATCAGTCGGTCGGCAGTTTGGGCAAGGTTGCCCTTGGCCACCCAGTCGCGTTCATTACCAAACGAGCCGTGAAGCAGATAAACCACCGGGTATTGAGCGCTTGTATTAGCGTCATAATTGTCGGGTAAATAAACGGTGTAAGGGTAGGCGTGGCCAAGCGTGGGGGATTCAAAGGTGTGATGCTGAACCTCGCCGGCAATCGCTGCGTTAAAGAAGCTCCAAAGGCCCAGCAGGGCGGCCAGCCTGGTTAAAAGCGGGCGTAACGACCATCGCGACATGTCAGTGAGTGAAGAGAGTGACAAACTGCCTCCAGGAGTTATTAGCAGGTTATAAAGTCGGACACCACGATAACCGGGAGTGTTCAGCGCAGGCTAAAGATAGGCATACATGGAGTAGGTATGCATAAAAGAATAGAAGAAATTTACTGGTTGCGTGCTTACGGCTGTGTGGCCGTTTTTTTGTTTCACCTGTTGGATCACGTTAATCAACGCGTGGATAACCTGGCAACTGACCTAATGCGTTTGCCGCTGGTACTCGGCACGCCGATCTTTTTGTTTATCTCGGTGTTCGTATTTGCCATGCGTTACGACAAGGTGGTACCACCCGGTTTTCTGGCCCAGCGGGTGAAGTACGTGATGCTGCCGTATCTGGTGTACGGGTTTATTTACTCGACTGCCGAGTGGGTCAAATTGTACATGGCAGGAGAGACGGTGGGCTTTATCGCCAACGCAGTGGAGTACTTTATCTTTGCCGGTTGGCACGGCTATTTTTTGATCATCGCCATGCAGTTTTATGTAGCCTATTGGCTATTTACACGCTGGCGGCTGTGGCGCTTCAACCCGGTACCGTGGCTATGGCTTAGCTGTCTGGTGAGCATGACGTACTGGGGCACTGCCTATTGGCTTGAGGTTGAATTGCCAGGGTATCTGCTGTGGATTGCTCCTCTTGGCTGGATTTACCTGTTCTTTCTGGCGCTGGCCCTGGTGCGCTACTACCCCTTTGAGTCGGCGACCCTGGTGCCCGAGCAGCCAGCGTGGATGCGCTATTTGTCCCATCCGGCCTGGCTTGGCCTTTGGGTATGCCTGCTAATCATGGCAGGCGTTGCCGGCTGGCTGCAGTTTTCCTCCAAGGAAGTATGGGTCATTCCGCTATTTGTACTTTTTACCCTAGTTGCCATGCGTTACCTGAAAGATTGCCCGGCACCCGGTTGGGTGCGCTATATCAATCGATACTCGTTTGGCATTTATCTGGCCCACCCGATGTTTTTTGCGATTACCGACGTGCTCATCGTGCCTTTTAATCTGTCTGTGGCGATCTATGTGCTGCTGCTAGTCGTCGTTGGGGCGAGCGGTTCTATCATGCTCAACAAAGTTGCTAACACCACTACTACGGGTGCCATGCTGTTTGGGAAACGTTTGAAAGCGTAAATAAGCCTTTGCACCAAAATGAAACGTGAAGATAAATTTTTGCGCTTTTTTGGTTCAAAACTACGCTCAGGGGGTAGTAAAACCTTAACGGTTAGACGCTATGCTACATGGGGAGGCATAGCTGGTTAACTTTTATTGATTGATAAACAATGACTTATTTTTAATACAGGCCAAGTTGGTGCAAAGTTGGCACGCTCTCTGCATTGTATTGGCCAGCGGCTAGCGGGCCATAGGCAGATGCCTTTCGACGTGCTACAACGATAGCCGGTTTCAAAAGATCGCTGAACGATTTGTTACTTATAAAGCAGGCAAACGCTGAGCGAACAAAAATGACAGACGCGCCCTCAAGATCACGATTTGTCGAATGACTAAGTTTGTCTAATAACACTTTTATCGATAGCTTACTGTTTTACGCTTTAAGCCACGCTCATACCGGAGGACACAATGTCAGCCAAGACTCTCGCGCTAATCGAAGAACATGATGTTAAGTGGGTGGACCTGCGTTTCACCGATACTCGCGGTAAAGAGCAGCACGTCACCGTGCCTGCCCGCGATGTAAACGAAGAGTTCTTTGAGAATGGCCAGATGTTTGATGGCTCTTCTATCGAGGGCTGGAAAGGCATCAACGAATCCGACATGATTCTGCGTCCAGAAGACGGTACTGCGTTCCTCGACCCCTTCACCGAAGACGCTACCCTGATTTTGCGTTGCGATATCATCGAGCCTGCCACCATGCAGGGCTATGATCGTGACCCGCGCTCCATCGCCAAACGCGCTGAAGCGTATCTGGAATCTACCGGCCTGGGCGATACCGCCTTCTTCGGTCCTGAACCTGAATTCTTCATCTTTGACGAAGTGCACTGGAAGTCCGACATTCAGGGCTCCATGTACAAAATCTCTTCCGACGAAGGCGCCTGGGCAACCGATAGCCGCGTCGAAGGCGGCAACCTGGGCCACCGTCCGCGCCTGAAAGGTGGCTACTTCCCGGTTCCGCCGGTCGATAGCTTCCACGATATCCGCGGCGCTATGTGTAACACCCTGGAAGCGATTGGCCAGACCGTTGAAGTTCACCACCACGAAGTGGCGAATGCGGGTCAGAACGAAATCGGTGTTAAATTCAACACGCTGGTGAAGAAAGCCGACGAAGTTCAGGAAATGAAGTACGTGATCCACAACGTGGCCCACGCCTACGGCAAAACCGCGACCTTCATGCCCAAGCCGCTGGTGGGTGACAATGGCTCTGGTATGCACGTACACCAGTCGTTCTGGAAAGATGGCCAGAACCAGTTTGCCGGTGACGAGTACGCAGGTCTGTCTGAAATGGCGCTTTACTACATTGGCGGTGTGATCAAGCACGCCCGTGCCCTGAACGCCTTTACCAACGCTTCTACCAACTCGTACAAGCGTTTGGTACCGGGTTTCGAAGCGCCGGTAATGCTGGCTTACAGCGCTCGTAACCGCAGCGCGTCTATCCGTATTCCTTACACGGCAAGCCCGAAAGGCAAGCGCGTTGAAACTCGCTTCCCTGACCCGACCGCCAACCCGTACCTGGCGTTTGCTGCTCTGTTGATGGCCGGTATCGACGGTATCAAAAACAAGATCCATCCTGGCGACGCCATGGACAAGAACTTGTACGACCTGCCGCCAGAAGAAGGCAAGCTGGTGCCAACCGTTGCCAATAGCCTGGACCAGGCGCTGGAAGCGCTCGACGCTGACCGTGCGTTCCTGACCGAAGGTGGCGTGTTCACCGACGACATGATCGATGCCTACATCGACCTCAAGATGGAAGAAGTGGAGCGTATCCGCATGACGACGCACCCCATCGAGTTTGATATGTACTACAGCTGCTAATTGCGTTTTAACGCGATAGTCTGAAACCCCGCCTCGGCGGGGTTTTTTATTGCACTGAACCGGTGAGCAACATGCTTCTTAATTGTGCTTAATGCACTAAAATAGTGCATCAGGTTGGCCGTATGGCGGTAGGCTGCGCTATAAACGCTCGCTTAACCAACGCTTAATGCCCACAAGCCGTGCATGCAGGCGCAAGCGAGATAACTTGGCGCGCTTTTTGCAGTTTCCCTTGCATGATGAACGATTTCACCAGCGATTCTTCAGGATATTCCATGTATCAGCGTTTACTAGAACATCTCGCCATGGCGGTGCTGCTGCTGGACGGTGAGCTCCGCGTACGCTGGATGAATCCGGCAGCCGAAGCGCTGCTGGCGGTAAGTTTTAGCCGTGTGCAGGGGATTAGCTTGGACACTCTGCTAGGCGGCGATGAAAGTATCGATCAGGTATTGGCCAAAGCGCGGGATGCCTTCCATCCCTATACTCAACGCGAGGCGCGCATTACCCCGGTGAACGGTGAGGCGCTGACGGTGGACTACACCGTGACGCCCCTGTCAGAAGACGAGCTCCTGCTGGAAGTGGAGCCCCGTGACCGGCTGATGCAGATTTCTCGCGAGGAAGCGCTAACCACGCGCCAGGAGACCATCAAGGTGCTGGCCCGCGGCCTAGCCCATGAAGTGAAAAATCCGTTGGGTGGCATTCGCGGTGCTGCGCAACTGCTGGAGCGTGATTTAGACGACCCGGCACTGCGGGAATTTACCCATATCATAATTGAAGAGGTTGACCGCCTGCGCGATCTGGTGGATTCAATGCTCGGTCCCAACCGTATCGTTAAACACGAACCGGTGAATATTCATAAAGTGCTGGAACGGGTGCGGTCGCTGCTGATTGCCGAACATCCGGATCTCACCATCAGCCGCGATTACGACCCCAGCCTTCCAGATCTTTCCGGCGATGAATCGCAAATGATCCAAGCCGTGCTTAATGTGGCCCGCAATGCCGTTCAGGCGATGAGCGATGCACAAACCCCTGTGCCGGAACTGATGCTACGTACCCGTGCTCGGCGCCAGTTTACCTTGGGCGCCGAGCGTCACCGCCTGGTGAGCGAAGTCGGCGTGATTGATAACGGCCCGGGTATCCCTGAGGGGCTGCAGGAGACGCTCTTTTATCCCATGGTATCAGGGCGCGCCGAAGGCAGCGGGCTTGGGCTTTCCATCGCCCAGTCGATTTTGCATCAGCATCAAGGGCTGATTGAGTGCGACTCGCGGCCCGGACACACCGAATTTCGTTTATTGATTCCATTAGTTCTTAACGTTACCGGAGAAGCATCATGACTGAGGCTACACGTAGTGAGGTCGCACGGGTGGTCGTCGTTGATGATGACCGCGCCATCCGCTGGGTGCTTGAGCGTGCGCTAGCGCAGCCGGATCTTGATGTGGAATGCATCGAGCGGGCCGACACGGCGCTGGCAAGGCTGCTGGAAGACCCACCAGATGTGCTGGTAACCGATATTCGGATGCCGGGAATTGATGGGTTGGATTTAATGGCGCGGATCCGCGAAGCGCATCCTGCTCTGCCCGTGATTGTAATGACGGCCCACTCAGACTTGGATAGCGCGGTGGCCTCCTATCAAGGCGGCGCCTTTGAGTATCTGCCCAAACCGTTTGATGTGGATGAAGCGTTGGCTCTGGTACGTCGGGCGGTAGCGCATGCCCGTGAGCGGCAGCGGCCGATTAGTGTGCCTGAAGGGTTGAGTGCAGAAATTATCGGCGAGGCGCCTGCCATGCAGGAGGTGTTTCGCGCCATCGGACGACTTTCTCACTCGCATATCACGGTGCTGATCAATGGGGAGTCGGGCACGGGTAAAGAACGCGTTGCTCAGGCGCTTCACCAGCATAGCCCCCGGGCTGGCAAGCCGTTTATTGCGCTGAATATGGCGGCGATTCCTCGGGATCTTATCGAGTCCGAACTGTTTGGCCATGAGAAGGGCGCCTTTACCGGAGCGGCGGCGCAGCGCCAAGGCCGGTTTGAGCAAGCCAACGGCGGCACGCTGTTTCTGGATGAAATCGGCGATATGCCCGCGGAAACCCAGACCCGTTTGCTGCGTGTGCTGGCTGATGGTGAGTTTTACCGGGTTGGCGGCCATACGCCGGTTAGGGTTGATGTGCGGATTATCGCGGCCACGCACCAAAACCTTGAATCGCTGGTAGATGATGGACGCTTTCGCGAGGATCTTTTTCACCGCTTAAACGTTATTCGTATTCACCTGCCGCGCCTTGCCGAACGTCGTGAAGATATCCCTAGGTTAACGCGCCACTTCCTGGCTGAAGCCGCCAAAGAGCTCGCCACCGATATCAAAGTGCTGACGGCTGATGCCGAGGCGCACTTAACGCGCCTGTCATGGCCGGGTAACGTGCGTCAGTTGGAAAATATTTGCCGCTGGCTAACGGTGATGGCTTCAGGGCGTGAAATTCTAGTAGAGGATTTGCCGCCTGAGCTGCGTGCAATCAATTCGATGGAAAGCAGTGTGCATGGCGACTGGCGCTCGGCATTTCGTGAATGGGCCGACCACGCGCTGGCCGAAGGACATACGCATCTGCTGGAAGAGGCCGTACCTGACTTTGAACGCATTTTAATTGAAACCGCGTTAAAGCATACCGGCGGACGCAAAGGCGAAGCCGCCGAGCTGCTGGGCTGGGGGCGCAATACGTTAACGCGTAAATTAAAAACGCTGCTACCCGCGCTTGCTGACGAATAAGCGAGCGCTTGCTCGCGTAAGAGACGCTTGCTTAAGAAACGCTCGCTTGAATGGCCTTCTGATCAAGCGCCTGGCAGTCAGCCAGGAAACGTTCGAAATCGCTTAAGATGGTATCCAGGCTGGCATGTAGGCGATGATCATCATCGACCATGCGCAGTGAAAGACGCTGTAATAGGGCGCGCTCAATCACAGGACCTGGCAGTACCACGTCGTCCTGCCAGCCATGAATGATATGTGTAAGGCGTGCCTGGATGGTCGGTGAGGTTTCAGGGTAGTCCGGTAACCCCAGCGCAGGGGCAAGTAAAAAGCAGCCCAGCAAAGGTTGCTGGGCGCTAACCGCCGCGCTTAGCCAACCCCCTAAGCTTGAGCCCGCTAGCACGCACGAGCCGGGCGTGGCGTTGCGTTTTGCCATCGTGGCCAGCAAATGGTTTAAACGCTGGGGCGGCTCTGCCATGCCTCGGTAATCCATGACGACCGGCTCACAGTCATCGAACTTTTCAGCGATGCCTTTTAACGCCTGAATTTTTAAAGCGCCGGGCCCGCTTTCTAAGCCATGAGAAAGGTAGACGGTCATCATAATGATTAGCTACTCGCTGAACTTTGGATAGCCTGGCCGCCCTGCTCAATATCTTCACCGGCGCCACGAATCGTATTACAACCGCTAATAAGCAGAACCAGGGTGGTCATTAGAAGACCAATCGCCATGATGCGTTTCATAGAGTCGTTCCCTTCAGATAGGCAAGCCCAGCAAGCGGCTGGGCAGAAGCGCTTCACTACAACAATAAGTAAAATAAGCCGTGTTTGGCCGTCGTGCCACTGATTTAACCACCTATGCCGTTAATGGTACGTGTGCATATGTCCCATGTGTCTTTTTTATACATGTTAAAAGCTTTTTTTACGTTTTTACAGATGTTGTTTTTTTTAATTTAAGCTATTGTTTTAATAATTGTTTTTTTAATTTTTGGCATCCTGGCCCGCTATCTGCACTACCTAAGTAGTAACAGTGTGAGCGGAATGGTAGGAAAATAGGGAAGGCAGGAGCCAAGTAGAAGAACAGGGAGTTAAAGGATATTCATTCCGCTCAATTGTATTAACGTATGGATACGTTAATCGTCGAAGCCAAGGATGGTGGAGATGCAAAATGACCATTTCGCGAAAGCGAGATGGTTTTTTTGCGTTGGGTATTTTTTGCAAGCCATTGATTCTTATAACAATATTGATTTTTAATTATAATTTGCATAGCCTCTGTACAGATGAAAACGATGATTTAGTCTATCCTTTCGGGATACTAAATCTAAGCGGTTAGAAAACGACAACGCAACAGCCGCGTATTTTCAGGGACAAGCGTTATGGCAATGGTACTGATGTTATGCATGTTCGTGCTGTTCTTGGGGTTTTCGGCTATCGGCTTGTACATGATGTTTAAAACCTCTTTTATGGTGGTAACGGAAGATCGTGACGATGCGCCGCCCGATATTTGAGCGTAATGATCGATTAATCGTGCTATTTCGCTAAGAGTAGATCTAACCAAAAGCCATGCCCGCGAAAGCGGGCATGGCTTTTTTATCGTGCTCATCAAACGTCGGCGCAGGGGGAAAAGCTGAGCTGGCTATTACTTTTGCTGCCAGCGACCACGGCCTCTTTCGGGCACCATGCGGCCAAAATACAGCAGCCCGAATAGCAGCCAGCCAACGGTTAATAGTGCGGTAAATATCAATATGGCCAGCGGACCAAACTCAGCAATCAAGGGGAGTGCTGCGGCTGTAAATAACCCGCCCCCTACAATTGGTTCAAACATAAGCTGCTTGTAACCAAAGCTTTCAAGCGCGCCGGATTTGTTGCTGGGGTCGGCCATTCTCATGAGCAGTAAGCCGGTTACCGTTACCCCCATGGATTGGCCAAAATCGCCCACGCCCCGCTCAAACCAGTTTTCGGGAATAACGCGGGGGGCAATCACAATAAGCACGAATAACCCCCAGGCGATACCCGCCACCGACAGGAGCAAAAACGGCAGGAAGTACTCACCCAGGGTAGTGAGTGACAGCGTAGCCAGAGCCGCTACGATGGTGAAGTCGAGCGCCGTACCTGCGATTCGTGCCATCGTACGGGTGGAGACGTGATGCTCCAGACCAAAGCGCGTGACCACTAATTGAACGATTACCCCGCCGATCATCGCGATAGGAAACAGCGGCACGTGGGCTAATATCTCAAGGCCATCATTACGTGCCCAGGTAACCTGCTCGATCCATTGCAGGCCCGTCAGCAGCAGCCAGCCAATTAAAATGGCGATGCCCACTAAGCCAATATGCAGGCTAAGCGGGTCGGTGGTGCCTGCTTCAAGGGTAAGGTCTTTTTTAAACTCGCTAAACTCTTGTGCAGAAGGGCGCTCATCTTCACGAATCAGCTCATCAGGATCATCGCTCTCTTTGCTGGGGGTAATCACCCCGCGGCGGGCGGCGATATTGATCATCAGGGTGCCGATAAGTACGCCGGCAACGATCCCAACAGTCGCTAGCCCCAGTGCTAGGTCAGCACCTTCTTCAAAGCCCAGGTCGGCGAACGTATCAGCCATGCCAGCTGCCGTACCATGGCCGCCTTCAAAGCCAATCTCGATGAGCGCGCCCACCATAGGATTCATATTAAATAACGGCGTGAGTACCAAAAGCGCCAGGGTAAGGCCTACGACATACTGCCCCCAGGCCATGGTTTGGCCTACCACGACCTGAGGCCCGGCGCGAAGCCAGATAGTTCGAAGGCCCGGAATGGCCTTGCCGATAAACAGAGCGGCAAACACGACATTAATCAACAGACCCGGCAAGGCCGCCCAGCTCTCCTGCACATAGGCGGGGAAAAGGCCTGGGCTTTCTTCGAAGAAGGTAGGTGTCAGACGGCCGATGACATCTGGCCCCATCAATAAAAGTATCAGCCCGGCAATTACCGAACTGGGTAGGAAAAGCTTGCGTAACCAAGCGAGCCTAAGCCTCAGCGCGTTACTCACCACGAGCGCTAGCGCAATGATGACAAGCGCTACAAAAAGTTCACCAACCGTCATGGTCATTACATCGCTCCCTAATGAATGCTGAAGACCAAAAGGCCCTAGCAAGACCGGCTTAAATGACAGAGTTGGTTTTAATCTAGCGTCTAGCCGTCAAAATGGCGAAAAGTTTACTTTAGCCCATCCAATAAATGCTAAGAAAAGCAAAACCATAGCCAATGGCACCACCCGCGATAACATCACTGATGTAATGCAGCCCAAGCCCGACACGCGATATTGCAATTAGCAAGGCCAAAGGCAGCACCAGCGGTAAAAGCCAGGGTGTGTGTGCGGCGACCAGTACGCTGAACAAGACAGCATGCATGGTATGGCCACTGGGAAAGCTGTAGCGGTCGCGCGCCGGTTCGCCGCAATGCACGCCACCCAGGTAAGTAATAAAAGGCCGCTCGCGACATAGCCGCGTTTTAATCAGCCGATACACCAGCATCGCTGCCAGCGCGATACTGGTGTACTGGACTATCCGCCAGATACCGTCAGGCTGTAGCCAAGGCTGCGCGGCGATCAGCAGGACCCATATCGGCCAGTCGCCCAAGCGGCTTGCGGCCTGCAAGACAATTCGCCAGGGGCGGAACAGATTGAGCCGTGTAACGCGCTGGCAAAGTTGCCATTCAAGCAGGTCAAGACGAGCGAATACGACAAGCGGGCGTGGACGCATGATGGGCCTCTTGGGCTTGGTGGAGATACTGCATAAACTGATCCGCGATGCCCGACCAGCTTTGCTCAAGTGCGCGAAGACGCGCGACACGGCCTATACGCGCGTAGTCGGCGGGGTGTTGGCAAAGCTCGACAGCCGCCTGTTGAAACGCTTCCCTGTCGTCAGGGGTAACGGTAATACCGTTATGGCCATTTTGAATCAACTCAGCGCTTGCCGCGTGCCGATAAGCCACTACGGCAAGGCCGCTGGCCATTGCCTCGGCGACCACATTACCCCAGGTCTCCGACAGTGAAGGAAAGACAAACAGGTCAGCACTGGCGTAATGGCGAGCCAGCTCATGTTTCTCCACAAACCCGGTGAAGTGTGCCTCAGGCAGGGCTTTTTCAAGCTGAGCTCGCGCTGGGCCATCGCCCACAATGACCTGGGCCATATCGGGGCGTACCTCGCGCATGGCTTGTAAGGTTTCTTGAAGCAGCGTGAGGTTTTTCTCCAGGGCCAGACGGCCCACGTAAAGCGCAACAGGTTGGTGAGCGCCCACACCCCACTGCTGGCGCAGGGCGGTATCGCGATACGCGGGTGAGAAACGCTCCCCCTCAATTCCCCGCGACATCACGTGAACGTTACGAATGCCCTGTTGGCTTAAAGCGTCTGCCTGTAGCTGGGTAGGTACCAGGGTGAGTTCGCAGCCATTATGGAAATAGCGCAGGTAGCGACGCGTCGCTGACGCCAGCCAGGGCACGCCGTAATCATGACAGTAATGATCAAAGTTGGTATGCCAGCCTGCCACCAGCGGAATATTTAACTGGCGTGCGGCTTGGCGTGCTGCCCAGCCAAGTGGGCCTTGGGTCGCCAGATAGATAACGTCTGGGCGGTGCTGGCTCCAAAAGCGGCGCAGCGTGGTAGGCCTTGTTAAACCGACTTGCACCTCCGCGTAACCCGGTACGGCCAAGCGGTTAACCTGAAGCTCATGCTGTACGTTTGGCGCCTTTCCCTCGGAACGCGGTTTTGGGCGAATAACATCAACAAAAACACCCTGTCGGCTGAGCTCTTGGTGCAAGCGGCTCAAGGTATGGGCAACACCGTTAATCTCCGGTGACCATGTTTCGCTAACGATACAAAGCCGCATAAGCGATCCGTCCCTTAATCACATTTTAACTTAGTGTGGTCGGGGACAGTGACACTGCCAAGTCAAGGGGGTGAATAAGCGATGACACTTTTGCAAATAATAATTAATAAATCGTCATGACAAACCTTTGTTACTCTTTAAAGTAGATTTTGTTAAATATTAAATACTAGTCATAAGTTATTATAAAATATTAAAACTTTAAAATAAATGAAATATATACCTACTACTATCTGCTGCGTTGAGGCGTTAAACGACCTCCACTCTTTTTAAAGTCTTTTATTAAAAAAATATATGACTACTTCAACGGGATCGAACATGTTCAAGAAAACGACACTGGCGTTAGCAGTTTGCAGTTTATTAGGCGCCTCTGCAGCACAAGCCGCTATGGTGTACGATCAAGACGGCACTACGCTTGATATTTACGGCCGTATCGCCATGGGCTTTGAGGGTGGCGGTGTTAAAGATGGTAAGGATAACGGCGAAGAGTTCCGCAACTTTGGTTCACGCCTGCGTATTACCGCTGGCCATCAGATCACTACCGACCTGCGCGCTTTTGCTCGCGTTGAGTGGCGTTTCAATAGTGATGAGCGCAGCCGTCCCGGTTTTGATGAAGTTCGTAATAGTTACCTGGGATTAGAAAGCCAGCAGTTCGGTACCTTTATGGCAGGTAACTACAACAGCTTTTATGATAATTACGTGATGACCCCGTTCGACGTTTACGTTGAGCGCGGCTATGAGTTTGCAGGCGGCGGCTTGCAGGCACGTGGCGATTCAATCGGCTATAAAACGCCCAAAATAAACGGTTTCCAGGCCGTAATTTCTGCCAAACACTTCTCTGAGCGCGGCTTGACAGAAGCTGAACAAACTGGTGAAGGTAGCGTCATTGCTACACAGGGCGGCGTAGTTTATGAAGCAGGTCCGGCTCGTTTAGCGCTGGGTTATGTTGAAGATACCGTTCGTGGTGGTGGTAACGGTGAAACGCTTTTCGGCGCGACGGCAGCTTTCGTTATTAACGATTCTCTTTCTGCACGTGTAGGTTATGAAACACGTGATGATAACGACGTCTATGGCGGCGGTTTTGATAAAATTGGTGTAGGTGCCACTTATATTTACGATTCGTGGAAATTCTTCGCCGACTACTACAACATCGAAGTAGACGCTGCTGACAGCGACCGTAACGCCTGGGCACTAGGCTCGATGTACCAGCTGACCAAAAACTTCGATATGTTCCTGGAGCTTAACGACAGGAATCTCGATGCCGTTAACGATTACGACGAAGACCTGTATTACGCGCTAGGTGCTCGTTACCACTTTTAATGGCTAGTGTAGGTTCGTTACTGCTTTAAGCTTTACTTCGATCTTGAGTCGGTATGGGTAGTCTCATACCGACTTTTTGGCATGTTTTTAACGTAGTAACGATCCATTACCGGCGGAGCATCTTCGCCGGTAGCTTACCTTTAGCGCTCGTCATCCCGGTTATCAATGGTTTTACGGTAGTTATCGATAAACGGCTGTTCGGCCTTATCAATGCGGTCCATGCCGGCCACAACGCGGTGCCAGTAAGGGTAAAGCGGTGCGGGGCGCGTGGCGGCTTCCAGGCGATCAATCTCTTTCTGGCTTAACGTAAGCTCTGCCGCGGCCAGGTCATCTTTCAGATGCTCTTCGTTGCGCGCGCCGACAATCAACGAGGTCACACCGGGGCGGTCTTTCAGCCAGGCAAGGCAAGTGCGCGGAATAGAGGCGTTGTGCGCTTCACCAATCTCAGCTAGCAGCTCGATAATATCGTAGGCCCGCTCCATATCATGCACATAGGGCTCGGGCCAGCCATTGCCCTGGCGAGTGCCTTCGGGCGCTTTCTGACCACGGCGCACCTTGCCATTGAACAAGCCTTCACCTAGCGGCGCCCATACCAGCGTGCCAATGTTCTGGTCGATAGCCAGCGGCATCAGCTCATACTCGGCCTCGCGGGATTCCGGCGTGTAGTAAATCTGCTGGCTGATGGGTTTTACCAGATTATGCAGTTCGGCCTTGCCGATGGTTTTCATCATCTGCCAACCGGTAAAGTTAGACGTGCCGTAGTAGCGGATTTTGCCGCTTTGTACCAGATGATCCAAGGCATACAGCATTTCCTCAACCGGTGTTACGCCGTCCCAGTTGTGCATCTGGTATAGGTCAATATGGTCAGTACCCAGGCGTTTCAGGCTGGCTTCACAAGCATTGATTAAGTGATAGCGTGAAAAACCGCTGTGGTTGGGGTTGTCGCCCAACGGGCTGCGCGCCTTGGAGGCCAGAATAATGTCCTGACGCTTGTTTCCTAGCGCCTTGCCTACAATTTCTTCCGCCTCGCCCATGGAGTAAAGGTCGGCGGTATCAATCAGGTTAACCCCAGCATCAATCGCCATATCAATCTGGCGTCGCGCGCCTTCTACATCGACGCTGGCCGCCTTTTCAAAGCCTCCACTTCCCCCGAACGGGACGGTACCCAGCACGATTTCAGATACCAATAAGCCTGAATTTCCTAATGGACGGTATTTCATTTCGATAGCTTCCCTGTTGACCGAATGTGTCGTTAATCTAAAGTCTTAGATCACGTATACCTGTAAGCCTAGAAAATCAGCGGGATATGTCAAAAACATAGCCCTCTTCCTGGCAGCGTGTTTGCTGAGGTGCTGATTTGATTCATCGTTCTCATGGACCTTCGGTAGGCTTGCCGGTGAAATCGGTGACCGGTTTGTCTACCGGCCTGTCAAGCCGCTCGGAAAAAGCGCGCAGGCCCGCCAAAATCGGTTTGATGGCATACCACAGCTCGTCGTCATTGAGCATGCGATAAATACCGGTGATGCCGGGGGCGCTGTCCTTCTCTTGATCCTTCTCTCTACTCTTACCTTTATGGGAATGGTCCTCCGCTTCATCATGGCGATGGTTGCCGACCTGCTCAATTCCCTCTTTAAGTGCAGACATCACCTGATAAAAACGATCCGGCGGTAGCGTCGCAAGCGTCATGGCGATCACTGAGAGATTTTGAATGGCATTAAGCGAGCCTGGTTTATTTAAGCCGTCTACCACAATACGCATCAGCTCATGATTAGACGCAACCACATCATTGGCAAACCGAAGCAGACCATGCTCATGCAGCGTTTGTACAAGCCTATCGAGCTCTTCCTGGGCATCCGGGCCGATGTTGGGTGGCGGTACGTCGTAGGAAATTCGTTCGGCCATTACATTTTCCTCGGATTGGTTTGCTGGGCAGGCGGCAACGTATAGTCCTCGTTAGCCCACTTCACCTCGACGGCGACGCCCTCATTAGGTGTGCGCTTCCCAAAGCGGTAGTTGGTGCTGGGAAGGGGTGATTCACTGCGCTTGTCGAGCACTTCAAGCTTAACGGCCGTTTCCTTGTAGGCAGGGGTTTGCACGTCTGGGTCAGTATGCTCGCCGGTTAACGCATTAACGCCCGGTTTGCCAAAGTGAATCGGCAGGTAGAGCCCCTTGCCCGCAACGCGCTCGGTCACCAGGGCGGGAAACTCACGGCTATCCCGGCGTGACGTAATACGCACCCAGGTACCGTCTTGAATATTACGCTCGGCCGCAAGCTCCGGGCTTACCTCGACAAAACTGCCGGGCACCTGATCCCAGATGCCTTGTGAACGCCCGGTCTGGTTAGAGCCTTGAAAGTGCTCCAGCAGGCGGCCGTTATTGAGCATGAGATCATATTCTTCATCGGCGGCTTCAAAAGGCTCTTTCCACTCAAGAACAAACAGGTTGGCCTTACCATCCTCGGTGTGAAAACCATCGGTATACAGCAGCGGCGTATCGGTACCGTCTTCGGCAACCGGCCATTGCAGCGACTTCCAGCCTTCCAGGCGCTCGTAGCTGACCCCCGCGAACATGGGAGATATCGATGCGCACTCCGCCATGATCTCTGAAGGGTGTGCGTAGCCCCAATCGTGGCCCATGCGCGCGGCAAGGTCTGTCAGGATACGCCAGTCGGGACGGCTATCGCCTAGGGGATCAAGCACCTGGTAGAAGCGCTGAATGCGTCGCTCGGTATTCACGAAGGTACCGTCTTTCTCGACGCTGGGGCAGGCGGGCAGCACCACGTCAGCAAACTCAGCGGTACGGCTTAAAAACATATCCTGCACGACCATAAAGTCGAGGCTTTCAAACGCGGAGTGGACATTATGGGTATCGGCGTCGGAGAAGGCCGTTTCCTCGCCAATGATATACATGGCCTTGAGCTTGTCCTCGGCGGCGGCTTGCACCATCAGGAAGTTGCCGTAACCGATTTCATCAGAAAGCTGTTCAGGCTTGACGCCCCAGCCTTTGGCCCACCGCGTGCGGGCATCCTCGTTGGTAACCTTTTCATAGCCTGGGTACATATTGCGCAGGCAGCCAAAGTCGCTGGCGCCCTGCACATTGTTATGGCCGCGCATGGGGTAGCCGCCAGTACCCGGTTTGCCGTAGTTACCCGTGACCAGCAGCAGGTTGGAAAGCGCGGTGCTGGTATCCGAGCCGTGGCTATGCTGCGTAATTCCCATGGCCCATAAAAGGCAGACACTTTTTGCCCTGCCGATTAATTCCGCGGCCTCAATCAGCTGCTGCTTGGGAATGCCGGTTTTCTGCTCGGCGAAATCAAGCGTAAACGGCGCCAGCGATTCACGGTATTCATCGACGTTATTGACCCGGCGCTCAAGAAATTCATAGTCGGCCAAGTCGTTATCGAACATATAGCGCGACAGTGCCGAGGCCCAGATCAGGTCGGTGCTGGCATTAGGGCGCATAAACAGATTCGCCCGCTCGGCCATTTCGTGTTTGCGTGGGTCGAACACTACCAGCTTTTGGCCGTGCAGCTTCTGCGAAGACTTGATGCGCGAGGCAATCACCGGATGGTTTTCGGCGGTATTGCTGCCTACCAGTACGACCACTTCCGCCTGTTCGATATCCTTGATGGTGCCGGCGTCGCCACCATAGCCCACGGTGCGGAAAAGCCCTTTGGTGGCCGGGTTCTGGCAGTAGCGGGATGAGTTATCCACGCTATTGGTGCCAATGATCAGCCGGGCAATCTTCTGCGTCAGGTAAGCCTCTTCGTTACTGGCTTTACTGGAACCGATAAAGCCAACGCTCTGTGGGCCGTGGATATCGCGCACGTTTAACAACCGGCGCGCCACCAAGTCCAGCGCTTCGTCCCAGCTGGCTTCACGAAACTGACCGTTTTCCCGAATCAGCGGCGTCGTGAGGCGTTTTTCACTGTTAACGAAGTCCCAGGCAAATTTGCCCTTGATGCAGGTGGAAATACCGTTAGCCGGGGCGTCTGGGGTGGGCTGAACCTTGAGAATCTTGCGATCACGGGTCCACATCTCAAATGAGCAGCCAACACCGCAGTAGGTGCATACCGTTTTAGTGCGTTTGATGCCCGGCTGGCGCCAAGTGGCGTCAAGCTCTGAAATACCGGTGATGGGTTTGGCGCTGGTGGTATTTTCGACCTCTTTGACGACGTCGATCATCGGTCGCTTAAGCGACCAGGGCAGGGCGGTAAGCGGGCCTGTCTGCCCATACATGGTGTTTTCCTGCAGCGCATTACACGGGCAGACCGTGACGCAGTGGCCACAGTGAACGCAGCTTGAGTCGTTGATCTCTTTACCGCCATCCCACAGTACGCGCGGATTTTCACTAGCGTAATCAATGCTTAGTGTTTCGTTGACCTCGACGTTCTGGCACGCCTCGACACACTGGCCACACAGAATGCACTGGTCCGGGTCGTAGGTATAAAACGGGCTGGAGGTATCTTTTGGATAGGGCTTGGGCTGGAATTCATAGCGCTGGATGGGAATATCCATCTCGACCAAGGCGTTATGCACCCGGCAGTCGCCATTGTTATTTTCGCACACGGTACAGTAAAGCTCATGTTTGGCCAGCAGGCGGTCCATGCCTTCATGACGGGCGGCCGTGGCTTGGGCGCTGCGGCTTGAAATATTAAGGCCTTCTTGGGTACGCAGCGCGCAGCCACGTTGCATTTCACCGTTAACCTCGACCCAGCAGGTATCGCACGTTTCAATAGCGCCTAGAGAAGGGTGGTAGCAAACATTGGGCAAGGAGATGCCATGGTTTTCAAGAAAATCGATCAGTGGCTCATCGGCGTTGCCGGTTAATTTTTTATCATCAAACGTAATCGTGCACGGTCGGTTCATGTGGGTACTCCTCCATGGGCCCCTTGTTTTTATCCTGACGCTGCCTCCTCTTCGCGGGTTTTAACGTCTTGCTTCAAAGGTAGTTAAGCGCCTTGAGCTTGTACAAGCTCAGTTTCTGGTTTTAAACCTAAGTTAAGCACGGGTTTTGCGCTTCTCTTTCAAAGCCAGCACGCTACGTTTATAGCCAACGGCTTTTATTTATCTCTACAGCATTTACCCCAACAGCATTTACCCCAACAGCGCTTGGAGAAAAAACATGGAAAACACACAGACCCAACCCACCGTACTGATTACCGGCGCCAACCGAGGCGTCGGGCTGGCATTGGCAGCCCACTACAGAGATGAAGATTGGCAGGTGATCGGCGTTTGCCGCCAATCATCAGACGAGCTTGAGCGCGTGGCTGACCGCATTATTGAAGGTATCGACGTGACCCGGGCCGAGGATGTTGAGCGTTTGGCACAGGCGCTTGATGGTCTACGGCTGGAATTATTGATCAACAACGCCGGCCTCTTGCGCGATGAATCGTTAGGCCAGCTGGATTTCGACAGCATCCGTGAGCAGATGGAAATCAATGCCTATGCGCCCCTACGGGTATGTGAAGCGTTGCTACCGTTGATGCAGGACGGCAGTAAGATTACCAACATCACCAGCCGTATGGGATCGATTGCCGATAACGACTCCGGTGGGCGCTACGGTTACCGCGCATCCAAAGCGGCGCTAAACGCGTTTGGAAAATCCCTGGCTATGGACCTTAAGCCACGCGGTATTGCCGTGGCGCAAATACACCCAGGCTATGTAAAAACGCGCATGGTTAACTTCGGCGGGATGATCAGCCCTCAGGAAGCCGCCACGGGCATTGCTGCCTGTATCAAAATGCTGACGCAGGAAAATAGCGGCAGCTTTTGGCACAGCAATGGGGAATTACTGCCGTGGTAGTGTTGAGTAAGGCGTTTTTCTATCAACAGGCGAAAGCAGGCTATTTTGCCATCGCATACCGCTAAGTAAGATGAGTGCGCTACAGTGGTGTGCGATAACGCCGTCATCCATTTGTCAGGCGTCTAGGGCACGCTATCGTTCTGCTACAACACTTTATAAAAGGAACCATGCTGATGCGTTTTATTTCTCACGGTATTGCGCTAGGGATAGCTACTGGGCTGCTGACTACCTCAGCGTATGCCGCGCCCTACACGCTGACCATTTTTCACACCAACGACCTGCACGGGCGTACCGACAGCTATCCTCAACTGATCACCGCCCTGGCTGAAGCTCGTGAGCGGTTTGGCGACGGCCTGTTGCTGGACGCGGGAGATATCTTTTCGGGTACGCTCTATTTCACCGAATACCAGGGCCAGGACGCCGTCGAGTTCATGAACCTGATGGGCTATGACGCATTCGTGCCGGGCAACCATGAGTTCGACCTGGGCGACCCGGAAGAGGGCCATCAAGCATTAGCGGCTTTCTTTGCCGCCGCTGATTTCCCTATTGTGGGCGCGAACCTGGATTTCTCTACCTCACCCGAGTTTGCCGATCTACTCGGTGATTCGATCAGCGTCGAGCCCGAACAGCAGCCTAAGCCTGGCCACCTGTACGACGGCATTGTGGTAGAGCAAGGTGGCGAGCGAATCGGTATTTTCGGACTAAGCACGCAAGGCAGCGAGACCGTCTCCAGCCCCGGTAACGTCACCCTTGGCGATTACCGAGCGGCGGCCGAGGCGATGGTGGAAGCGTTTGAAGCTCAAGGCGTTAACAAGATCGTCGCGCTTACTCACCTGGGTTTTGACAGCGACCCAAGTATGGGCAACGACCTATTGCTTGCCCAGCATGTGGACGGGGTGGACGTGATCATCGGTGGGCACAGCCATACGCGCTTGGAGTCGCCCGTTACGGTGGATGAAAACGATTTGGGCGAGCCTAAAGCGCCCACCGTTATTGGCCAGGCGAACGAGTACGGCAAGTACCTGGGCGTCATGCAGGTCACCTTTGATGACAAGGGCGTGGTGCAGGATGCTAGTGGCGAACTGCTGACCACCGATGATTTCGAGCCCGATGCCCAAGCGCTTGAGATGCTTGAGCCTTACACCGCACGAATTGAAGCAGTGCGCGATACCCAAGTGGGCGCCCACCTGAATACGCCGCTTCCCAACCCGCGCCACGGCAATGGCGATGAACAAAGCGTGCGCGCCAATGAAACGGCGCTTGGCAATCTGATCGCCGATGGTCAGCTTGCTGCCGCCCGCCGAGTGAACCCGGAGACCGTGCTGGCCATTCAAAATAGTGGCGGTATTCGTGAGCCCATCGCCCAGGGTGATGTGAGTGTGGGTGAGCTGGTTGCCGTGCAGCCGTTTGGCAATCGCTTGGCGCTGGTGAGCGTGACGGGCGCGGAGCTTCTGGAAACGTTCGAGATCGGGCTGGCAAACACCCCTGATGAAAGCGGTGGTTTCCTGCAAGTGTCCGAAGGTACCGAGCTGGTATATGACAGCCGCCAGCCCGTCGGTGAGCGCGTTGTGAGCCTGAAGGTGACGCAGAACGGCACCTTGCAGTCGGTAGACCCTGAAAGTACCTACACCATTGCCACCAATCACTTTACTGCAGCCGGTGGCGATAGCCATACGGCACTAGAGGCCGCCTATGAAAATGGGCGCAGCACCATCGTCGGTAATACCGATTGGGAAATGCTACGTGACCATATGGTTTCGTTAGGTGACGTGGATTATCAGGTTGAAGGGCGTATCACTGACCAGGCTCGCCAACATTAAATGTGAATAAAGGGCCGCCTGGACGTTACGTAGAGGCGGCCCTTATTCAGAGTAGTGAACACCAGGCAGAAGCCTGGTCACTCACTCGTCTATAAGCGTGGCAAAACTGCCGAATATCGCTCGCTTGCCATCAAACGGCATGGGGTTGACGTCCGGCTGTAAGCGAGGGTCTTCCATGACCTTGGGCATCGCCTCGTCGCGCACGGCGCGGGAGGTCCATTCGATCCATGAGAAGATAATGGTTTCGTTATCCTTACGCTTAACGGCCATGGAATAAGAGGTGACTTCCCCTTCAGGGATATCCTCACCCCAGCACTCAACTACCCGCAGGGCGCCATACTCTTTGAAAACCACGGCAGCATCACGGGCGTGCTCAATGAAGATTTCTTTATTGGCCGTGGGCACGGCCGCAACGAAGCCATCAATATAGCGTTGAGTAGTAGTGCTCATGATGATTCTCCTGGCTGGGTTTTGGGTGGGAGTTCTCGAATGGGGCGTACTTCAATGCTGCCGAGTCTCGCAGGTGGGATGCGGCTGGCTAGCTGTAGCGCCTCGTTCAAGTCACGTGCTTCGAGCAGGTAAAAACCGGCCAGCTGTTCTTTGGTTTCCGCAAACGGCCCGTCGGTAATTACTGTCTCGCCATCGCGTACACGTACAGTGGTCGCGGTGTCTATCGGTTGCAGCGCTTCACCGGCCAGGTAATTGCCTTGAGCGCTTAAACGCTCGACGCCCGCAATACACTCCTGATTAAGGTCATGCCACGCCTGCTCGCTCATGGCATTGATGAGCTGCTCTTGGTAATACACTAAGGCCGCGTATTTCATGGCGTCTCTCCTTCAGTAGAAAGACAACTATCCGCCGACACATTGATCATCCACTGCACGCCAAAGCAGTCAGTGGCCATGCCAAATCCCGCAGACCAGAACGTTGATTCAAAAGGCATGATTACCTCTCCGCCTTCGGTGAGGCGTGCAAAGGTTAGGGAGGCTTGCTCGATCTCCTGATACTCCAGCTGAATCTGCACGCCTTGTGGTGGCATGTACTGTTCAGGCGTCATGTCGGCGCCCATCAAGCGACGACCACGCAGGTTCAGCGAAGCGTGGATGATGCGGTCATGCAGAGAAGGTGATACATGCTCTGCCGCTGGGGTTTCCGCGTAGGTCATCAAACACTCTATCTGGCCGCCGAGCACGTCAGAATAGAACCGCATGGCCTCCCGGCAGGTGCCAGGGAAGGCGACATGCACATTCATGACATCGGGTACGCGGGCATGGCTGTGATGCTTATCCAGGCCCGCACCCGGCTCAAATTCCTCAAGCGTGAAGTAGCGCCTTAACTCAAGGGTCACGTTGCCGTCGGCATCCAGGGTTGGCCACTGCTGTGCCCACCCCAAAGCGACATCAAGAGAAGGTGCCTCCAGCACGCTATAACCAGCAATACGTTCACTGGCTGGAGACAGAGGGCCGGGGAGGATAGTGGGAGTTCCGTTATGGAACTGGATCAGGCAGCCATCGCTTGTCGGGTGTAAGCCGTTGCCGCTCACGAGTACGCCTGCCTGCATCATGCGCTCGTTGTAATCGGCCATGGCGGCAAGCATTTCCTGCGACGGTAGCGCACCATTTTCGGTCGTGGCGTCGGCACGCCGTATCAGCATGAATTTCATTGAGAGTCTCTTTTATTGTGATGGTCGACACCCTCTAGTCGTTTGACGTGCCCCCAAATCGACAGGCCTGCGAACTATTTTTCATAACCTTTTGGTAATATTTTTTATAGCGCTGATTAAAGTTCGGCCAATTTGCTGAGCAAAAAGCGTTTTTCCGGCTCTTGAGTAGTTAATGTCAGGGCCTTTTGGTAGGCATCGCGCGCGGCGTCATCGTTACCCTGCCGACGTAGCAAATCTGCTTGGGCCGCATGTAATAGATAATAACGAGAGAGTTGAGGATGATGAGCTAGCTCATCGAGCAGGCTCAACCCAGTTGCTGGAGAGTCATGCATGGCAACGGCCACCGCGCGATTCAAGGTCAGAACAGGCGATGGATAATAGCGGCATAAAGCGTCATACAGCCTGACAATCCGCGCCCAGTCGGTATGTTCGGGGCGAAGGGCTTGGGCGTGTACGGCGGCAATTGAGGCTTGAAGGGTATAAAAGCCAAGAGGGGTGAGGGCTAGTGCGTGTTCGAGCCACTCGATACCCGTACAAATTTCCGCCTGGTGCCATAGGCCTCTATCCTGCGCCTCCAGCGTGACGAGCTCGCCTTGGTTATCCTGGCGCGCATCCCGGCGGGCATTGGTAAGCAGCATAAGTGCCATCAGCCCAAAGACTTCTCCCTGTGGCAGTAGCGCTGCCAGTTCCTCACCCAGACGTAGCGCTTCGCGGGTCAGACTGATATCGACCACCGACGCACCGCTACTGCTTGAATAACCTTCGTTGAAGACCAGGTAGATAATCTGGAGGACGTCCGGCAAGCGTTGGGGCAATGTCTCCGACGCAGGTACCGCATAGGGAATATGCGCATCGCGAATCTTGCGTTTTGCCCGTACGATGCGCTGTGCCACGGTTGAAGGTTTGATTAATAGGGCGCTGGCAACCTGCTCAGTGGTTAACCCGCACATTTCGCGCAGCGTCAGCGCAAGGCGTGCTTCTAGGCTCAAGCTTGGGTGGCAGCAGGTAAACAGCAGCCGCAGCGAGTCATCCTGGATCGCGGCATCGTCGAACTCCTGTGTTTCCTCACTCGGTAATAGCAGGTGGGCTCGACGGCGTGCGGTACTGCGTTGACGAATTTGATTAATCCCGCAGTGATAGCCGGTGCGAATCAGCCAGGCCTGAGGATTATCGGGCGTCCCTTTAACAGGCCACTGTTGAGCAGCGGCGACAAAGGCATCTTGCACGGCTTCTTCGGCAAGCTCGAAATCGCCCAGCAGACGGATCAGAGTTGCCTGAGCACGTCTGGCATGGGTGCGATAAAGAGCGTCAAGTAAAGAAGGGTGAGCACGCATGGTAGAAGACCCATTTGCCTCTATAAACGGGGGCGCTAGGCCCGAGAGGAATTAATACTGCTTTTCAAACCTAGCCCATAGAAGCCCTTTTTCGTACTGTTTTTATTTAGGGTCTTCGTAAAAGGTCGAAGCAAACTTCTGCGCGCTGGCTAGTTTTTCTGTTTCTTGAGAGCTGCACTTTGGAAGTAATGGTAAAGCCAGGTTAGCAGATGAGGAGTAGATTACGCCTCGTTGAGCAAGGCAAGAAGCTGTTGATGGCTTTGGGAAGGGGCGATCAGTAGGCTCTGCCTTAAACAGGATGCCTCCGCTTGCCCCTGTATGTCGGTCACCATCAAGCCAACTTCCTGTGCTATCAGAATGCCAGCGGCCACATCCCACCATTCAAGTTTAGCGCCTTGCGACCAGAAGGCATCAAAGCGGCCTAACGCGACGTAAGCAATTTCCAAAGCGGCAGAGCCCGGACTTCGGATGCCCGATACGTGCGGCATGATGGCAGCCTGCTGGCGTATGCTGAGGTCGCAATCGCCTTTTCCATGATAGGGTAGGCAGGTTGCCACCAGCATTTCTGTCAGTGGACAGGCGCTTGGGCATATTAAACGGTAGTCATTTAAATAGGCGCCTTGGCCTTTTTCAGCCCAGATAAGTTCATCCAGCAACGGGTGGTAAACCGCCCCCATGATCAGTTCGTTGTTTTGCTCTACCGCAATAGAGACGGAGAAAAACGGCACGCCATGGAGAAAATTGTTGGTGCCATCCAGCGGATCAATAATGACGGTCACATTGCTATTGTGAGCGGGTGAGGCGCCACTCTCTTCCCCCAAAAAGCCAACCGCAGGGAAATGCTGGCGTATGTAGTCAATAATTAACCGCTCCGCTGACTGATCATAGTGAGTTACAAAATCCGAGGCGCCTTTACGCTCGAAAGTAACTCGATCAATCCCTGAGTAGCCTTTGGCCAGCAGCGCGCCAGCTTCCCTGGCAGCTTTCTTAACGGTATCCGCTAATAAGTGTGTGTCCTCATGCATACAGATAGCCTTTTAGAGATAAGTTAACAACCCCGGTCGTAATTGCTTAACAAGCCGCCCTGATAGTCGCCATCTAATCCCCCGTGCGCAGGCCGGTTGCGCTGTTAAACGGATGCAGCGCTTCGCGGGTGACATAAAAGCGTAGCGTTTCGCCCTCCTTGACCGGGGGCTGGCCGCTTACCCGAATCACGGTGGGCTGGTCGCTGTCGGCGAGCCGCACGTAAAGATGGCTTTCGGCGCCCGCCGCTTCAAACAGTTCAAGCGTGGAGTCGACCACCAGGTGCGGTGTATCGGGTGGCGAAAGGCGCATATCGTCCGGGCGAATGCCGACCGTGTCGGTCTCGGCGGGAAGATCGTTTAACAGGTCATGGGTGCCGCGCGTTTGCAGGTATTCAAGCGGTACCATGTTCATCGCAGGCGAACCGATAAAACCCGCCACGAACATCGATGCAGGGCGCGCGTAGATCTCCATGGGCGTGCCCACCTGTTCGATTTTGCCAGCGCTAAGCACCACCAGACGATCACCCAGCGTCATCGCTTCTAACTGGTCGTGGGTCACGTAGAGGCTGGTGGTCTTCAAGCGGCGCTGAAGCTGCTTGATCTCCACGCGCATTTGCACGCGCAGCTTGGCATCCAGGTTAGAGAGCGGTTCGTCGAACAAAAAGGCTGCGGGCTCACGTACCAACGCCCGACCCATGGCGACGCGCTGGCGCTGGCCGCCGGAGAGCTTGCGCGGTTTGCGCGCAAGAAAATCCTCAATTTCGAGCATTTTGGCCGCTTTGCGCACCCGTTCTTCGATCTCGGGTTTTTTAAAGCCGCGGTTTTTCAGCCCATACGCGAGGTTGTTGTACACCGTCATGTGCGGGTAGAGCGCGTAGTTCTGAAACACCATGGCGATATCGCGCTCTGCGGGTTCGAGATTGTTGACGACCCGGTCGCCAATCTTGAGCGTACCGTCGGTAATCGTTTCAAGCCCGGCCACCATGCGTAACAGCGTGGATTTGCCGCAGCCCGAAGGGCCTACCAGCACCACGAACTCGCCGTCTTCAATCGCAAGGTCGATGCCTTTAACGGCATGGACGTCGCCTGAGTAGGTTTTTCTAAGCCCTTCCAAGGTAATGCTAGCCATCTTATTTCTCCGTCTCGGTCAGGCCTTTCACGAACAGTTTTTGCATAAACAGCACTACTAATACCGGCGGCAGCATGGCAAGCGTGACGGTCGCCATGATGAGATTCCAGGCGGGCACCCGGTCGGACGAGGCCATCAGGCGCTTGATACCCAGCACAATGGTGTAGAAGTCTTCGTCGGTGGTGACCAGCAGTGGCCACAGGTATTGCACCCAGCCGTAAATAAACATGATCACGAACAGCGCGGCGATATTGGTGATCGATATCGGCAGCAATATGTCCTTGAAGAACTTCATCGGGCCGGCGCCATCCACTCGGCTGGCTTCCATCAGCTCTTCAGGCACAGTCATGAAGAACTGGCGGAACAGGAAGGTCGCGGTAGCGGAGGCAATCAGTGGAAGCGTTAGCCCCGCATAGGAGTTCAGCATGCCCAGGTTGGCAACGACCGCGTAGGTGGGGATGATGCGAACTTCGACCGGCAGCATCAGGGTGATGAAGATGATCCAGAACGCCAGCATGCGAAACGGGAAGCGGAAATAGACAATCGCAAAGGCGGAGATAATCGAAATGGCGATCTTGCCGATCGCAATCGTCAGCGCCATGATCAGCGAGTTACCCAGCATCAGCCAGACCGGCGGTGTGCCGCCCACCTGCCAGCCGGAGCTGAGCATCTGCCGGTAGGATGCAAACATGTTGTCGCCGGGGAGCAGCGGCAACACCCCGCGCACAAAGGCGCTGGATTCGTGGGTTGAGGCGATAAATGCCACGTACACCGGAAATGCCACCACCAGCACGCCTGCAATCAGCACCAGGTGGGTCAGAATATTGAGAAAAGGTCTTCTTTCAACCATGTTTATTTCCTTAACGCACTAGTAGTTGACCCGGCGTTCCACGTACCGGAACTGGATAAACGTCAGGATAATCACGATGCCCATCAGCATGACCGACTGAGCGGATGAGGAGCCAATATTCAATCCCGCGACACCGTCGGTGTAGACCTTGTAGACCAGCGTCATGGTGGCTTGGCCTGGCCCGCCCGCGGTAGTGGCATCAATCACCCCGAAGGTGTCGAACATCACGTAGTTGATGTTGATGATCAGCAAAAAGAAGGTGGTGGGTGATAGAAGCGGGAGCACGATGGTCCAGAAGCGCTTGAAGGGGCCCGCGCCATCAATAGCCGCTGCCTCCATGAGCGACTGCGGCACAGATTGAAGCCCTGCCAGGAAAAACAAAAAGTTATAGGAGATCTGCTTCCAGGCCGCGGCAATGGTGATCAATATCATTGCCTGGGTGCCTGAAACGCGGTGGTTCCAACTGATACCGAACCAGTCGAGCAGATGCGGCAGAAGGCCGATGGTGGGGTTGAACAAAAACCACCACAGCACGCCCGCTACCACTGGAGCAACCGCGTAGGGCCATACCAAAAGCGTGGTGTAAAACTTGGCGCTACGCAGCACACGGTTAACGCAAACGGCGAGTAAAAGCGCCAGGCTCATGGAAAGCACCGTCACCGAGATGGAAAAAATCGCGGTGCGCCCCAGCGCATTCAGGTAGCTGGGGTCGGCCAGAATGCGTGCATAGTTCTCCATGCCGACAAACGTTGTTTTAAAGCCGAACGCATCGGTACGCTCGAAGCTGGATTTAACCGCCTGGCTTGCCGGCCAGATAAAAAACACCAGCGTAATCGCCAGCTGTGGTGCTAACAGTAAGAAAGGGAGCCACCGATTTTGATAGGTGGAACGTTTGGTCTGCATGGCACATCCTGTCGTACGGGCGTTGGTGCGGCTGGCCGCAGTGGTCAGCTGCCAGGAAGTAAGCCATCCCATAGGCCCCCGGTGAGCTGGGCGTATGGGATGGCTCCTATAGCAAACCCCGGCTATAAAAGCCGGGGTTGTTTACAAGTAACGAGAAGGGCTTAGTTATTGGCAGCCTCAAAGTCGCGCAGGATCTGGTTGCCGCGGCTTACCGCATCATCCAGGGCTTGCTGGCCGCTCTTATCGCCAGCCAGTACGGCCTGGAACTCTTCATCCAGAACCATGCGCACTTGCGGATAGTTACCAAAACGCAGGCCTTTGGAGTTTTCCGTCGGCTCGTTTAAGTTGATCTGCTCGATAGCAATATCCGCGCCCGGGTTTTCGTCGTAGTAACCCTGCTCCTGGCTCAGCTCATAAGCGGCGGTGGTAATCGGCAGGTAGCCGGTGCCCTGGTGCCACTCGGCCTGCACTTCGGGAAGCGACAGGTACTCGAGGAACTCGGCAACGCCGGTGTACTCGTCGTCTTCGTGGCCTGAAAGCACCCACAGAGTCGCGCCACCGATGATCGAGTTCTGCGGTGCGCCGTCTACGTCGTCATAAACAGGCAGCATGCCAAAGCCTACGTCGAAGTCGGAGTTAGCCAGCACGTCGGCGCGTGATGCGGACGAGTTCATGTACATCGCGCAGTCGCTTGCATAGAACGAAGGTGCCGCGTCCGGGCCGTTGGCTGGGCCTGCGTAGTTGTAGACGCCGCTATCAGACCACTCTTTCAATTGATCCCAGAAGCGCGCCTGCACGTCGCCGTTAAAGGCAAACTCGGTATCCAGACCGCCGAAGCCGTTTTCTTTGGTGCCGATAGGCTGATTGTGCAGTGCCGAGAAGTTCTCAAGGCCCACCCAGTTGGCCGCATAGGCCATGGTGAAGCCACAAGAGGCCGCGCCTTCATCGACAATCTGCTGGCCCATCTCACCCATTTCTTGCCAAGTGGTCGGCGGCGTTTCAGGGTCGAGGCCAGCGGCTTCGAAGACGTCCTTGTTGTAGTAAAGAATCGGTGTGGACGAGTTGAACGGCATAGAGAGCATGTTGCCGTTGGTGTCGGTGTAGTAACCGGTCACCACGGGCAGATAATCGGCCGGGTCAAAGGTGTTGCCGTGCTCTTCCATCAGTTCATAAACAGGGTAGATAGCGCCTTGGGCGGCCATCATGGTGCCGGTGCCCACTTCGTAAATCTGTACGATGTGAGGCTGCTCGCCTGCGCGGAAGGCGGCAATGGTGTTAACCATGGTCTGTTCGTATTCGCCCCGGTAGGAAGGCGTGACACGATACTCATCCTGGGTGGCATTGAAGTCTTCAGCAAGCGCGCTCAAGCGCTCGCCCAGCTCGCCGCCCATGGAGTGCCACCAGGTGATCTCGGTAGCGGCGTGGGCAGAAACACTCAGAGTAGTCGCAGCGATACCGGCAGATAACGCGCGTAACATAAAACGAGACATAAGAGCTCCTTTTGAGCCTGACATAAGCCAGGTGGCACAGTGCGTTTGTTAAGGTTTTTGGATGCACTGAACAGTAGTCAGTGTAGATGACATTTTGATGACTGCTAAGTTAACTGGGTATGACCACGTTCAACTTTGGCAGTAGGCGCACGAGGAAGCCGGTGATAGGGTTAGACGAAGTGTATAACCAGCGAGAATCATATGAGTGACGCAATAGCGCTATTGACTAAACTGGTCTCCTTCGATACCACCTCCCGGGGCTCCAACCTGGCGCTGATCGAGTTTGTCGAAGGCTATCTTGAAGAGTATGGCATTGCCTCTGAGCGGGTAATGAGCCCCTGCGGTACCAAGGCGAACCTGATCGCCCGCGTAGGCCCCGACGCGCCAGGTGGGGTGATGCTTTCCGGCCATACCGACGTGGTGCCGGTGGAAGGCCAGCCCTGGTCGACCGATCCTTTTGGCTTGCATGACGGCCAGGACGGTAAGCTTTACGGGCGTGGCACCTGCGATATGAAGGGATTTATTGCCTGTGCACTCGCCATGGTGCCCACGTGGATGAAAGCGCCTTTGCAGCAGCCTATCTATTTTGGCTTTTCCTACGACGAGGAGATTGGCTGTGTGGGGGCGCCTGCGTTGATCAAGCGCTTCTATGAGCGCTACTCCACCACGGCGCATGTGATTGTCGGTGAGCCGACCAGCATGCAGCCGGTGGTCGCCCAAAAAGGCGCAACTAACCTGCGCACGACGGTCATCGGGCGCGAGGCGCATAGTAGTCAGGTCAATCAGGGCACATCGGCGATTCATGTGGCGGCACGCCTGGTCACCTTTATTGAAGACACCATGACAGTCCTGGTGGATGAAGGGTGTGTCGATGAAGCGTTCAACGTACCCCACACCAGTTTGCACGTTGGCAGGATCAAGGGTGGCACCGCGATCAACATTATGGCGCGGGAGTGTCAGTTTGAGTGGGAGATTCGTCATCTACCCACCGAGACGTTCGAAGAGGTGTTCGCTCGTTTTGAGACGTATGCCGACACGTTAAGTGCCGAGCTAAAGGCACGTGGCAAGCAAGTGGAAATTGTGACCGAACCACTGAATGTGACAGTGCCGGGGCTGGCCGACCGAGATAATCACGCAGTGTTGCGCTTGGCCAAAGACCACCTGCCCGATGCCTGCTGCAACCACGCAGTAGCCTACGCCACCGAAGCGGGGCAGTTTCAAGGCCAGGGATTACAAACCATTATTCTGGGACCGGGCAGCATCGCCCAGGCGCATCAGCCTGATGAGTACATCGAAAAAAGCGAGCTTGAGGCGTGCACGGACTTTATGAGCCGGATGGGGCGTGCCCTGGAAGTGCCGTTCGAGGAGTGAAGAGTTAGGAGTGAGGAGTAAAGAGTGGGGGTAGATAAGACGATGCGGTGTCGGGTAGCCCGTAGCGAGGGTCTTTCGCCAAGGATGGCGAAAGTAGCGTACAGGG